>JBGTFN010000133.1:0-9157 GCA_041747275.1 Gemmatimonadaceae bacterium
GCCAAGGCGGCGACTGCAAAGTCGCCGGCCAAGGCGGCGGCCAGCGCAGCTGCGGCCAAGCCAGCTTCCAAATCTGCCCCAGCCAAAACGGCGAAGGCACCGGCCAAAAGTGCTCCAAAGTCAGCCGTCAAGGCACCGGCCAAGGCGGCGAAGCCTGCGGCGGGCAAGGCCACGGCCAAGTCGCCCGCCAAGGCTCCGGCCAAGAGCGCTGGCAAGACCGCCAAATCAGCCAAGGCTCCCGCCAAGAAGGCCAGCAAGAAGAAGTAGCCGAACGTGGAGCCCCGCGCGCCGCTCATCGCGAGCGCTCCGACCCGCCTCGATTTCGGAGGTGGCTGGACCGACGTCCCGCCCTTCCCGGAAGAACGAGGCGGTTTCGTTTGCAATATCGCCATCGAGCGACGCGCCACCGTGCGCCTCAGACCCGTCGATCCGGCGCGACCGCCCGCCCTTTCACACCTCGCCAAAGCCTCGCTCGCGATCGCCGGCGCCGAACCACTTGACATAGTCGTGGACAGCGACTTCCCGATTGGCGCTGGATTGGGCGGTTCATCCGCTGCCGGTGTGGCTCTCGCCGCAGCGATCGCGACGTGGCAGCACCGCGACCTCTCGCAGGAGCAACTCGCCGAGTGGAGTCGACGCGTGGAGGTCGAGCAGCTCGGTATTGCCGGTGGAAGACAGGACCACTATGCGGCCGCGTTCGGTGGCGCGCTGGCACTCGAGTTCGACGGCTCGGTATCCGTATCGCGTATTCCGCTGAACCCGGACATAATCACGGCGCTCGAGACGCGCTGCATGGTGGTCTATACGGGCGAATCGCGCATCTCGGGCGACACCATCCGCGCTGTGCTCGACGGCTACGCTGCACGCGAAACCCGCGTCATCTTTGCGCTTGATCGCATGGCCGCGCTTGCGCGACTCATGGCAACCGCACTCACGCACGGCGACCTCGATTCGCTCGGCGCGTTGGTCGGTGAACATTGGTCCCACCAGCGAACGCTGCACCCAGGCATCACCACTGAACGCATCGACACGCTCATCACGCGCGCACTCGGTGCCGGTGCGCTGGGCGCCAAGCCGCTGGGCGCATCGGGCGGTGGCTGCGTCGCAGTGATTGCCCCTGCCGAAAAAGTGCAGGAAGTGCAGGATGCCATCAGCGGCCTCGGCGAACGGCTCTCGTTCACCGTGGCGCAATCCGGCGTGGTCGTGCAGGAGTCGTAACCGCACGTCCGGGTGCTATCATTGCAGACATGCCGTCCCGCTTTCCGCTCGACCCTATCGCGCTCACCGAGGCGCTCGTATCGATTGACTCGCGTAACCCGGATCTTGCGCCGGGCGCGCCGGGGGAAGGCGTAGTCGCGGTGCGGCTGGCGGAGATTCTTTCGGGCTGGGGCTTTGCCGTCTCAATCGACGACGTGGCGCCCGGACGCCCGAACGTCATCGCGCGCATCGGGCCGACGGGGGTTTCGCCGCTCATTCTGAACGGACATCTCGATGTCGTCGGCACCGAGGGCATGACGCACGCGCCGTTCGACGCCGATCGACGAGATGGACGGATCTACGGACGCGGTGCCAACGACATGAAAGGCGGCGTGGCGGCCATGTGCGTCGCCGCCGCGCGTGCTGCGATCCGAGGCTCGCTGAACAGCGAGATGATCATCACCGCAGTGTGCGACGAAGAGTACCGCAGCATCGGCACGTCGGCACTCATTGCGCGCGGACTTTTCGCAACCGGTGCCATCGTCACCGAGCCTACGCGTCTGGCCATCTGTCCCGCGCACAAGGGCTTCGCGTGGTTCGACGTCGAATTGCGCGGGCGCGCGGCGCACGGCAGTCGTCCTGATGTTGGCGTGGACGCAATCGCCAACGCCGGATTGCTGCTTGCGGCAATGGTCGCGCACGAGCGCGATGTGCTGCGCACGCGGTCGCACGCGCTTCTTGGCCACGCATCGATGCACGCGTCCACAATCTCGGGCGGCACGGGCTGGTCCACCTACCCCGAGCGCTGTCATGTGCAGCTGGAACGACGCACCGTGCCCGGTGAGGCCGCAGACGCGGTGGAAGCGGAGCTGCGGCAGATGTGCCAGCAGATTGCGGGTGAGCACGCACGTTTTCATGCGGAGATCACGCGCCACACGGTGCAACCACCGAACGACGTCGCCGTCGACTCGCCGGTGGTGCAGGCCCTGATGAAGGCATTGAACACGCGGGAGCTGCCCGCAACATTGGCGGGACTCTCGTGCTGGACCGACGCCGCACTGCTCACCGCGTCGGGCATTCCGGCCGTGTGCTACGGTCCGGGCGACATCACGCGCGCTCACGCGGCCGAAGAATGGATCGACGAGCATGAGGTCATCGAAGCGACCGACGTGCTCGAGACTGTCTGCGCCGGCTGGGGACGCTGATGCCACGATTGAATGTCGCTCAGTACGACGTGCTGGAGCGGGCGATACAGATGGGCGCGCGCATTGCGGTGCGACGACGACAGCATGAGTACGTAGTGGTGCCCGAGGAAATCACGTTCGAGGGCGGACGCGAACAACTGGTCACGCGCCATCCGACAACCGGCGACCGGCTTGTCTTCCAGCTCGACGAGCTCGACGCGCTCGAGGCGCTTCGGTGACGGCTCGGCACGCGCTGGTTGCTGTCTACGCGGACGAATCGTGTCTGGGAAACGGGCAGGCGGGCAACACGCCCGGTGGCGCTGGCGCTCTCGTGGAGTACCAGCGGAACGAAGGCGCACTGCACCGCTTCGACCTCTGGCTGTCCGAGCCTGACACCACCAACAATCGCATGGCACTGCGGTCAGTCATCGACACGTTCGATGCCATCTCGCGCAAGGGCAATACGCTGAGCGTGAGATTCACCACCGATTCGCGCTACATCGTGGACGGGATGACGCAATGGGTGCGCGGCTGGCGCGAGCGTGGGTGGAAACGCAAGGCCGGTGCGGTGGAAAACGTCGAGCTGTGGCAGGCCGCGGTAGCGTCACTGCGCACGCACGAGGTGGAATGGCGCTGGGTTCGCGGGCACAACGGTCATGCGCAGAACGAGTACGCGAACCACCTGGCCACCCGAGCCGCTGCCGTGCAGAACAACTCATCGGGGCTGGTGCCGTCGGATTTCGACTCCTGGATGGCGTCCCAGAAGGCCGGCAGCACCGGCGCCCCCGACGCGTTTCCGGATGCCGCGAGCTTCAAGCCAGCGCCACCGCTTTAGCGGTCCGGCGGCCCCTGAGCGTGACGCTGAGGGCTTGTGGGGCGTCGATCAGGCACCAACTTCGGGGACATTTCGTCTCCGGCGCCACTCACTCGCCCCATGTTCAAGCTTCTCTTCATCCTCGCGATCGGCGTGGCCATCGGCTACGGTTATGGCTGGAAGGACGCCCAGCAAAACCAGAAGGCGATCTACGAGCGTCTCGTTGACCAGATCGGCGGCAGCAATCGCGATCTCGTGAGCAACGACATCGACGCGCAAGTCGCCCGGTCCGAAGGTCGCTGACGGTTTCCGTCCGCTGTCAACATGGACGACCTCGATCGGCTGGCGTTCCGCGTCGCGCGGACGGTACGCACCACGTATCCGCACCTGCTCGAGCGTGGATTCACGCTCTCCGATCTGGAGGAGCGGCTTGCACCGTACCCGGAAACACGTCGGGAGATGGCGCACGGCGGACCAGATGGCTATGAGCAGGCGGTGCTGAGATTGATCGCCGGCGAACGCGGCTATCTCGCCGCGGAGCCCGAGCTGCAGGAGGCCTGTCGACGTGCGCTGCAAATGGCCTCTCCGGCCGTTTCGATCGTGCGTTCATGGGCGGGCAGCACTCTTACCCTGCGAGGTTCAGCCTTCTCGCTTGGCAACGAGCGCACCACCGACGGCAGCACTCGCAATGCTGTCGCAACACACCATCGTCATTCGCCAGAACATCGTGCGGACGCGCACGACAAACGAGAATCCGTCGACAACTCGTTGGGTGTAGTCGAGTTCGTCAGCGCCGGTGATTCGCGCAAGCCTTCTTCGCAAGACCAGCATTCAAAGCAAGCCGAACCGTGTGCGTGTCACTTCTGCGGAGGTACGCTACCTTCCGGTCGTTCGATAACGTACTGCCCCTTTTGTGGTCTTGACTTGACGGTGCGACATTGCCCAGCATGCAGTACAGAACTTGAACGTACGTGGCGGTTCTGTGTGAGTTGTGGTCGACAGGCAGACGACGGCGCTGACGACGCCCAGCCTCGTGAACTCACGCAGCTCGATGTCAACGCGACTCCTACCGGGGCACACATGCTTGCGGGAACTGTTGTTGAAACCTCGCGCCCCGCGTGAGTCGGCCCGCGCTACGCGTTGCGACATTAGCCGGCGACGGCATCGGCCCTGAAGTAACGCACTCGGCCGTTGCCGTGTTGCGCACCGTCTGCGATCGCTACGACATCCCGCTTACGCTCGAAGCGCTTCCGTACGGCGCCACGTGGTATCTCGGCACACAGCTGGGCATGCCGTCCGGTGAAGCGCAGCGCGTTGCGCAGTCCTTCGACGCAATCCTGCTGGGCGCACTCGGCGATCCGCGCATCAAGGATCACGCACATGTGCAGCAGATTCGTCATGCGCTGCTGAACGGACTCGACCTCTACGCAAACCTGCGTCCGGCGCAGCAGCTGGTGCCATCGCTTTCTCCGCTCGCGAAAGTGCAGAGCGGCAAAGCGCGCGTGGACGTCGTGGTCATCAGCGAAAATCTCGAGGGCTTCCACCCCGATCGTGACCGCCGCGTCCGCGTCAATGATGATGAAGACGCGTATGTCACCGAAGAGTGGCATACACCGCATCTCGTCGCGCGACTGATCAGGTTTGCCTTCGAGTGGGCGCGTCTCCGCGGTCGAAAGCGCGTCACACTCGTGGACAAGACGAACCTCATTCCCGCACATCGGCTGTGGCGGCACGCGTTCAACAACGTTGCGATGACGTATCCCGAAATTGCGCACGATGTGCGGCTGGTCGACACCGTGGCGCATGATCTTGTTCGCGCACCGGAACGACTCGATGTACTGGTGACCACACATCTCTTCGGCGAAATCCTGAGCGATCTCACCGCCGGACTTGTGGGCGGCCTGGGCATTGCGCCCAGCGCGAATCTGCATCCCGGCCGGTGCTCGCTGTTCGAGCCCGTACACGGCAGTGCGCCCGATCTCGTCGGCACTGGCCGCGCGAATCCGCTGGCTGCCGTGCGCGCGGTCTCGCTGCTCCTTGACACATGTGGCCACGGCGATGCGTCCCGTCTCGTAGATGCAGCCGTGCTCGCCTCGCTGAATGCGCAGGTCACCACGTCGGATCTCGGTGGCCGCGCCAGCACGGGCGCTGTGACGGACTACCTCGTGCGTCACGTGCGCAACTCCGCACTGATCCACGCGGGCGCGTAACCGGACCCCCCGCTGGGCCAACGACGGAGTAACACGCGCGTTTGCGGGGTATTTTGCTGCATGACTATCACTCGACTTTTTCGCATTCTGGCCGCGCCGCTCGTGGCCGTGACCTTCGTCACATTGACGGCCTGCGTCCCGTCCAGCTCCACGCCCGCGCCACAGCCTGGCGGCGGCGAGAGCGGCGAGGTCGTTCGCTGGCCCGTAAAAACTCAGCCGCACGTGGACGCGTGGCTGCACGGTTTCGCGATGATCACGAACGACACGACGCCGGTGCCGCTCTTCCGGCGCGGGTACCGCGACTCGCTGATTGTCCTCAAGAATCGCGTCAACGCCTTCACGGCGCTGGATGCCAATCGCGCCGAACTGTCGTCGCGGCTGAACAGTACTCCGGCGCTGCAGAATGCCCAGTTTCTGGCCTTCTCATTCGCGTCATGGGACGACTTGGCGCAGGCCATCAATCTATTCCTCACGGCTGACGGGAATCCGCAGCGTGCCAGCGACGAGCGGGGTGCGGCGGTGATCTCGTTTCTCGGCGCTCAGTTTCCCACTGCGGCCGACCGCACGTGGCTGCGCCGTTTTTTCGACGGTCTGGTGGATGAGCGCAACAACTTCTATCAGGCCTTCTGGACGGCCGCGCAGCGCGACCGGGTGGCGGCGCTCACTGCGGTCACCAACCTGTGGGAGCAACAGTATCAGAACCGATTCCAGCGCTTCCTCAACGCCACGCAGCAGCGTAACGGCGAGTTGATTCCCTCGTTGCCGCTGGGCCCCGAGGGCCGCGCTTCAGGTGGAGGCGGTGGTCCGTCGCGTATCGCGGTGCCGCTGCCCGCGCGCGCCGAAGACGCCCGTGAGGCGATTCTTGTCTTCGCACATGAGATGGTTGGCTCTACGGCCGGCAGTGCGGTCGCCGACAATACCACACCGGCCGAAAAGCGTATGGGTGAGTCGTCACGCTATGTGGCCTATGGTCAGGTGCGCGGCGGTCTGATGGTACTGCAAAGCCTCGCGCCCGAACTGGTGGCGCCGTATGTGCGCTACTATCTCGCACAGGGTGGACATCGAGTGCCGTCAGGCGCCACCGATGCGCAGTATGTCTCAGCCCTCACGACGGCCTATCCGCTGCCCACGGCCATCGTCACCGGCATGCGGCGCCAGATCGACATTGCGCTTGGCGGCATCTAGCATGGACGTCCAGCATGGGCCGAGAGGGTGAGCGGACGGCTGGCACGCCCTGCAGATCTGCCGAACGACACGTCCAGACTGTTGTTTACGTAGGAATACGCATGAGCAATCCCCTGACCCCACCGGTCGTCTCGCCAGAGCAGCGCGAGCGCGACATGATGCTGCCCCGAGCGGCGCTCGAGCGAGTGCTCGCTCGCGCGGCGGAGTTGCAGGCGCAGACGTCCGACTCGCCTGAGGTCATCAGCGAGGAACGCCTGCTCGACATCGGGCGCGAAGTCGGCATCGACCCGAACCATTTGCGTCTCGCGATCGCGGAGGAGCGCGGCCGGTCGCCCAGCCTTCCCGAAGAGCCTGGCCGCATCGCACTGGCGCTGGGTGAGGCGCACGCCGGCGCACAGCGCTCCATCGCAGGGCCGCCTGACCGCGTGCTCGCATCGCTAGACAAGTGGATGCAGCGCGAGGAGCACTTTGCGGTGAAGCGTCGGTTCGGGACTCGCATGTCGTGGGAGAAGCCGCGAAACGCCTTCGCGTCGATCTCGCGAGGCTTGAGCGGGAAAAACGGCGACCTGACAAAGGCAGACGAGGTGAGCGCGGTGGTGACGCCCGTGGACGGCGCGCGTTCACTTGTGCGGCTCGACGCCGATATGCGTCTCTATCGCAAATCGCAGCGCGACGGTGTCGTGGTCATGGGCGTGGTCAACGGCGTGGTGGCGGCTCTGTGGCTGACGCCGCTGGCGATACTCGCCGCCGTATCGGGCGCTGACGTTTCGGCGGTACCCTTTGCCGCCATGGCCGTGGGAGGCGTGGCGGCACAAGCGGGAGTGAGTACGCTCATCTGGCGCAGCATGAAGAACTCGTTCCGGTCGGCGGTGGCGCGGACGCAGCTGCGGTTGGAGCAGTTGCTCGATGCCCTGGAGCATGGTGACTCCGGGTCGCCGCCGACACTTCTCGAGCAGCTGCGGCAGACCTTGCTGCCGCCCGGCAATCGGTAGGGCGCGACTAGCGGGATCGCCGACGTCCGGTTGGGCGCACCGTGGCGACCGACGAAACGAAACGGCTGGATGGCCAGAACACACCGCCACTCCGTGCTGGCTCCCCTTCAGCTCACGCGAACGCCAGCTCGAACGCCTTCCGCCGCACACGCTCCACGAGCCTTCGTACCCCCGCATTGCTCATGACCAGCATCGGCCCCGCCATCAGCAACGACTTCACCTCGCGCCGTGAAATCTTGACCGTGCCGCCGGGCTTGAGCATTGCCGTGCTCTTCACGAGGTCGCGCATCGTGGCGTACGCAAACAGCAGCGGCAACAGGCAGAACAATCGAATGGAAATCGCGCGCCGCGGAATCAGCAGCAGGTACGTGCGCGCTTCCTCGAGGTCGTGCCACGCAAGATCGATCAGACGCCCCAGCGCCTCGCGATTCTTGAGCAGCAGGTCCGGCGCGAGAATGCGCCCCTGCGTGCTCCCGTGCGCGCGCAGCAGTTCCTCTGGTACGTAGATCGAGTTCTCCTTCTCCGCATCCACAGCCACGTCCTTCAGGATGTTGACCGTTTGCAGCGCTTCAGCAAACGCGCGGCATCGTTCGCGCAGAATGGCGTAGCGTTCCTGTCCGATGCTCGGCGCATGTTCGTACCACAGGTCCGTGAGCATGTAGCCCACCGTACCCGCCACGTAGTAGCAGTACTCCCGGTATTCGTCCAGCGTCTGGATGCGGATGCCGTCCGGATAGCGGTGCACGAACTTGTCCATGCCCACGACCATTTCGGTCACCCATGTGCGCACCACTTCACGTGTCTTCTGCGGCAGTCGCGCGAAATGCGCGAAGACCAGGTCCGCGTGATGCACGAGCGCCAGATGCGCGGGCTCGCCAGTCAGTGGCTGCACACCCGCGATGAACCGCGCAATCGCCGTCGGATCGTCGAAGCCGGCCAGCAGTTCACGAAAAAGCACCGCCTTGTCTTCCGGTGACGTGCCCGGCGCGTCCTCGACGGTGTCAGCGATGCGGCACAGCAGGTACGCATCGAGAACGGCCTGCCCCAAGTCGCCCGGCAGCACACGAATGCCGAGCGCGAACGTGCGCGAGACCGCCGGCAAAATCGCTTCGCAGAAGCGCTTGGCGTCGCGCTGGGCGACGGCGGCGGCAATGCTCGCGTCAAGCGAAGGATCGAGAGGCACGAAGGACGGGCAGTAAGTGGACGTATGACGCGTCGATCGAAGCGCTCGGAAGTAAGCGCCGCGTGATCGGGTATGCGAAACATACGAAGGCGAAGCGCCAAGGTCACGCGTCCTCGACCGCGCTCATCTCGGCTATGCCTTGTCTGGCTGTGACCCTGCAGACAGACTGCGGGATGGCCTACTCCTCCCTGCCTCACCACTCGGAAGCGCATAGCGGCACGGGTTCGATCGCGGCGTCACACCAGAGCGACGCCGCGCCCGACGGTTTTCGCGGCGTCTGGCGCACCGATCTCGCGGCCCGTGAGCTTTACGCTGAGGGGGCCGGAATCGCCCGCTGCGTGCCTTCGGCCGTGGCGGTGCCGGTGGACGCAGACGACGTGGCCGCGCTGGTC
>JBGTFN010000134.1:0-4825 GCA_041747275.1 Gemmatimonadaceae bacterium
TGCCTAGCGCGCTCGACGCACGCCGCGCCACCGCGCGCCCGATGCGTCCGTAGCCGATGATGCCGAGCAGTTTGCCGCGAAGCGTGCGTCCGAGCATGTGCGTGGGACGCCACCCAGACCATGCCCCACTGCGCACATGACGTTCGCCCTCGCCCAGCCGACGCGATGTCATGAGGATGAGCGCGAGTGCCAGGTCGGCGGTATCGTCGGTGACGACATCGGGCGTGTTGGTCACGATGACGCCGGCTTCGCGCGCAGCGTCGAGATCGATGTGATTCACGCCCACACCGAAGTTGGCGACAACGCGCGCTCGACGGCCGGTGACACCGAAGTGTGCCGCGGTGATGCGATCAGTGACCGTGCAGAGGATGCCGTCGGCCATCTTGAACGCATCAGCCATCGCGTTCGCCGAAAGCGGTGTGTCGTTGCGATTGAGATGCGTCTCGAACTGCGCGGCCAATGCATGCTCGAGCTCCGACGGCAGGCGCCGGGTAACGACGATCGTGGGACGCGCCATGATCACGAGGCCGATGGCGGCGACGACGCACGCCACCAGGCACTGGCTGCGGCAACACCGCTGCCGGGCGTGATGGTGATGCCGCTGTCAAGCAACGAGAGTTCCACGCCCGTGAGCGCGCCCGCAAGCATGAGCTCGTTCACGTCGCCCATATGACCGATTCGAAACACGCGGCCAGCCAACTGCGCGAGACCTGAGCCCAGCGCGAGATTCCAGCGACGCCCTGCGACTTCGATGACCTCGCGCGCGTCGGCACCGTCGGGCACCAGCACGGCAGACACGGTGTCGCTGTACCACTCGGCGCGTGTCGCGCACAATGAGAGACCCCACGCATGTACCGCGCGGCGCACGCTCTCCGCCAGGCGATGATGTCGCGCGACAACGTTTGCCATGCCCTCCTCGAGCAGCATGTCCAGCGCTGCATCGAGGCCCCACATCAGTGAGAGTGCGGGTGTGGATGGAAAGTAGCCCTGCGCGTTGTTCGCGCGCATGGGCCGCAAGTCGAAATACGCGCGGGGCGAGGTGGCCGCATCCACGCGCTGCATGGCGCGTGCGCTGCAATAGAGAATGCCGAGACCGGCCGGCAGCATGAAGCCTTTCTGCGACCCGGTGATCGCGCAGTCCACCTGCCACTCGTCCATCTCGAACGCGAGGCTGGCGATGGAGCTTACACCGTCCACGTAAAGCAGTGCGGGGTGCGCGGCTCGGTCCATTGCAGCTCTGATCGCTCCCACATCAGTGGTCACACCGGTGGCCGTCTCGTTGTGCACGAGCAGCACGCCTTGAATCGCGTGCGAGCTGTCCGCGCGCAGTGCGGCTTCGACCTGGTCGGGCGACGCGCCATCTCCCCATTCAGCTTCGATCACATCGACGTGATAGCCGAGACTGCGCGCGGTCTGAATGAAGAGGTGCGAAAACTGTCCGAATCGCACCGCCAGCAGCCGTGCGCCGGGATCAAGCGTATTGACGAGAGCTGCCTCCCACATGGCGCTGCCGGAGGCGGGAAACACGAACGGTGTCGCTGTGGTGCTGCGCACGATCGCGGGCAGGCGACCGAGAATGCTGCGGGTGAGTGCGGGAAACGTCGGCGACCGATGGTCTTCCTGTGCACGATGCATCGCGCGCAGCAAGCGGTCGGGAACGTTGGTGGGCCCAGGAATGAAGAGATGCTTGCGTCCGGTCATGGCCGGAAAGCTACTGTGCGCTCACCGGCTATGCGTTGTCCTTGGGACCATGACCAGCATCGTCGGCAGTCGCTGCAGCGGAGTCGTCAGCCTGGGTGTCGGAGGCTTGCCCTTCCCGCTCGGCATCGTGCTCTCCGTCGTGTTCGGCGTCGCCCTCGCCCTCGCTGTCGCCGTCGTGGGCATCGGCATGCTCGCCGCTGTTGTCCCTCTCGTCTTCGTCGGGAGCGAGCGCCTTGACGATGCGACGGCACAAGCGAGCGAGTCGAGCGCGCTGCTCACCCGACAACGCGCCCATGAGCTCGACGACCGCTTGCATTCGTATCGGACTCACCTCCGCCAGCAGTTCCAATCCCTCGCTCGTGAGGTGCACGGTAGTGAAGCGACGATCGGTGGCATGGCGTTCGCGCGAAGCGGCACCGCGCTTCTCGAGTGCATCGATGATGGCTGTCATCTGCGCCTTGCTTCGCCCGAGGGTTCGCGCCAGTTCCTGCTGGTGCAGCGGCCCGCGTGACTGAAGCGTCTCGAGCACACCCAGCTGGCTGGCGGAAAGCGAAAATGGCGCCAGTGCCGCATCGGCTGCGGCAGCACTCAGTGTGGCGGCGCGTTGCAGGCGCGCATAAGCGTCCACCGCCCGGCGTCGCTTGCGTTCGCCCTTCTCGCGGTGCTTCTCGGACGGAGCGTCGTTCGCAATAGCGGATTTACGATTCATGCCGTGGTCTCGTGGCGAGTGACACCCGCGTCGTGCAGAACGTCCACGCGTTCCGAACGATGCGCGCAGGCGCGATGGAGATGGAGGGTGGCCTGAAACGAACGGCCTCATCTGTGTTCAGCTGCACTACCGTGCTGCGGAGAAGCGCTCGAACGCACAATACCCGAATGCGCCGCGGGTTACCAGCAAGTCGTTCGTAACAGATCCGTGAGCCGAGGCCCTCGCAAACGCTTGCGACCAGTGCGAGATTCGCCAGAACCCTTGCTCAGCCTTCGCTGAGGGAGCTCGTCCATGGCCCTGCATGATCAATCCGCCCCGTCATCCCGACATTTCGGAGACGGCGTCTCACTTCCCGAGCTCGTCCGTTTTCTGCGCGAAGGCGTGTACATCATGAACGCGGAACGCGTCGTGCTTGACGGTAATCCCGTCGCGCTCGACCTGTTCGGGGTGCGCCATCCGCAGGATCCCGGCACGCCGGTACGCGATCGGTCGCGCTCGCCATCGGTGTGGCAGCAGGAAATGGCCGCGCTCGTTCGTGATGGTGCGGTTCGCGAATTCACGCGCGAGATCGAGCGGCCGGACGGAAGCGTGCGCACCGTGCTCGACACATGTTATGCGCGAGACGACAACGGCACGATCACGTATCACGGTGTCGTCATCGATGTTTCGGTCGTTTCCTCGCGCGACGGCTCGCCCAGCGCGGATGCGCATACTCGCGACCAGGGCACAGGCGCATACACGTCGGACTATCTCGATGTGCTGGAGCGCCAGTATACCGCGCAACGCGACGGCGTCATCGGTGTGTGTGTGGTTCACGTGGAACTGGGCGAACCGGTTGCCGGCGTCGAAGCCGATAAGCAGCTGGACACCCGGTTGGAGCGCATGACGAGGTTTCTGTTGCGGCACATTCGCGCGAGCGAGGTCGTGGTACGCGCGACCAGCGACCAGCTCGTGGTCGTACTGCCCGACGCGGACGAACGCGGCACGGAAACGGTGGGACGGCGCCTGCAACTGGCGGCGCTTCGCAGCGCCCCGTCGGCATTTCGACTGGGTTGGGCATCCCGCCGCCCCGAGGAATCGATGGTCTCCGTGGTCGCGCGTGCGCTCGCCGACGCCGTTCCCGTTCGGGTGGTGGAACGCAGTTTTCAGCCGTCGCGACACTGAGCAACGCACGCGATTCGTGAATGTTGGGCGGCCGTTGTGCAATGCGCGCACCGGCCGGCGTCTCCAAGGGCAATCGCAGTTCATCCGCCCACGCCGGAGTCGCCATGTCCCGTCTGTCACGTCGTTCCCGTTGGCTTGCCTGCCTCGCTGCGGCGGTTGCCGCTGGCAGCATCACCGCACTGCCGGACGCCGCGCATGCTCAGGGTCGGGTGGTCGCACCGTGTGCACGTCCGCTACCGGAAGAATCCCGTGTCATGCGATCGTGCGAGCCCTCTGTGGTGCGCGTCGCCACATCAACGCTGATCGAGATCGCGGGGCGAGTTGCGCGCACCACGATCACCGAAACGTTCGAAAATCGCGGGCGCGCGCTCGGCGAAGCGGACTTCGTATTCCCGTTGCCCAGCGGTGCGGCCTTCGAGGAACTACGCCTCGAGATCGACGGCAAGCTTGTCCCGGGCGAAATACTCGGTGCACGCGAAGCCCGCGAAACCTACGAACGCATCGTGCGCGAACTGCGCGATCCGGCACTCGTCGAATGGGCCGGACTCGGCTTGCTGCGCACCCGAATTTTTCCATTCCGAGCCGGGGAGCGGCGCACTGTGGTGGTGAAGCTCGCGCACGTTGTTCCGCTCGACGGCGACGCACTGCGCATCACCGGTCGGCTCATGAGTGGCGGTGACATCAGCGACGAGACCGCGACCGGATCGTTCCGCATTCGCTGGCGCGGAGATTTACTGGGCACGCCATGGTCCCCCACGCATGATGTCGGACGCGTACGATCCCGCGATGGCGAACGGCGGGAAGTGACGCTCTCCGGACGCGTGGGCGACGTTGTCGCGTACCTGCCGATTCACCGCACGTCACGCGAGCCCACAGTCACCATGTTCACCCATGGCGGCACCGGCAACGATCGTCACGCACTCGTGATCGTCTCGCCACCGCAGGAAGCGCCACGCGCCATGGCGCGGGACATCACGCTTGTGCTCGATGTCTCGGGCAGCATGCGCGGGGTCAAGATGACGCAGGCTGTCGCGGCGGGACATGCCTTGCTCGGCACGCTGCGCAGCGATGACCGTTTTCGGCTCATCGCATTCTCGGATCAGGTCGATGCACACAGTGGGGAGCTGGTGAACGTCTCCTCGGCCTCACTGCGCGCTGCCCGCACGTGGCTGGACGAGCTGCAGGCGAGCGGCGGCACGAATATCGGCGAAGCGATGCGCACAGCGCTGCGCGCACCTCGCAGCACGCCGC
>JBGTFN010000135.1:0-10798 GCA_041747275.1 Gemmatimonadaceae bacterium
GTTCGTTCAGGATGCCTGAAGGTCAGCCGCCACGCCAGTGAGCGATGCCCGGCCGGAACGCCTTCTCCAGCGCCGAGATGCGACGCGAGGCCATCTCGGCCGCGCGCGCCATTTCGGCCGCGCGCGACGTCACCAGCTCGAGATCACGAACCTGCGCCTCAGCCGACAAAGCGCGGCGGCGATAACCCGCGAGCTGCTCAGTGACGTGTCGGATGACGGTCTCCAGTTCAAGGAGCGCGGTCCGGCCGGAACTCTCAGGACGTGCGGGGTCGGACACCGAGCTCTCGTTCGAGGGTCTGCAGGAGACGGGCGCGGCGCCCATCGATTTCCTTGTCACGCAAGGTTCGTTCAGGATGCCTGAAGGTCAGCCGCCACGCCAGTGACCGATGGCCGGCCGGCACGCCGTCACCTCGGAACTCGTCGAACAGCTCGAGATTCTCGAGCAACTCACCGGCTGAGCTGCGCAGCACACTTTCAACCTCTCCTGTTGCGCGATCGCTCGGAACGAGCAACGCCAAAGCGAACGTAGCTGCCGGAAAGGTGGGCAGCGCCTTGTAGCGCACGCCGGCCCACGCAGACTTCACACGTGCCACCGAGACGTTCGGTCCGTGCGCGTGCTGTCCTGCGCTCGCCACGTCGGCAGACGACATGACGCCAAGTGAAAGTTCGATGCCGAATGCCTCGCTCGCCCAAACCGGACGATCAAGCGCCAGACGTTTCACAGAGCCCACGGGACGCGCGCCCTCGTCGACAAACAACTCCCACAGCGTATCGCCGGCGGCAGGCTCGAGCGAAATCACCGATCCCGGGAATGCCGCGGCCGCAAGTTCCTCGGCCAGCGCCTTGGCGTCCCACGCCGAGTACGAAGGCGGTTCGGGCTCCGTGAAATGCGGAGGCCGCACCGCACCCATCACCAGCGCCGCAACCCGAACATCTTCCCGCGGAAGCCGGTCGCCCGTTGGCGTGAACGCAGATCCGATCTCGAACAGGCGCACGTTGCCTTGCATGCGCGACAGGTTGTACTCGGCACGCGACGACAGCGTTGTGAGCAGTGATCCACGCAGGTACGGTTCGTCATCTGCAAGCGGGTTGCGCACGCGCAACGATTCATCCGCGCCTGTTGCGACGAACGGCATGGGTCGCGTTTCGGCGAGTCCCGCGGCGACACACGCTTCGCGCACACGACGCGACGCGACGTGGAGCGGATGATCCGGGACCGTGCCCGGGCGGAACGGCTGTACAGAGTCGGGCAGCGCATCGAAGCCGATCAATCGGGCAACTTCCTCGATAAGGTCCGCCTCGACTCCCAGATCATGTCGCCACGCGGGCGGCTTGACCATGAACGCTTCGTCGCCATCCGCCTCCATCACGCAGCCGATCGACACGAGCGTGCGCTCGATCTCATCGCGCTCGATTTTGGCGCCGAGCAAACGCGCGACGCGAGACGCGCGCAAGCGCACCGCCGCGGGAGCCGCGCGAGCGCTGCCAACATCTATCACCGCCGTGATGCGACCGCCCGCGACTGCCGTGATGAGCGACGCGGCGTAACCCGATGCCTTGCCGGTGAATCCCGCATCGACACCACGCTCGAAGCGATAGCTGGCGTCAGTAGAGACTTGCACGGAACGACGCACGCGACGCACGAACTTGGGATCGAACCACGCGACTTCGAGCAGCAGGTCCGTGGTGTGCTCGCTCACCTCGCTTGCCTCACCGCCCATGATGCCCGCCAACGCGGTCGGACGATCACCATCGCAGATCACCGTCGTGCCGGGTCGCAGCGCGCGCTGCACGCCGTCGAGCGTGACCAGCGATTCACCGTCGCGCGTTTCACGCACGACGATTCGCTGGCCGGACAGCATGGACAGGTCGAATGCGTGAACCGGCTGTCCGAGGCCATGCAGGATGTAGTTGGTCGCGTCCACCACGTTGTTGATGCTGCGCAGACCCAGCGACTGCAGCCGGGACACGAGCCACTCGGGACTCGCCGCAATGCTCACGCCGCGAATCACCACGCCGATATAGCGCGGACACGCTTCCGTATCATTCAACTGCACCGTGACGCCGTCGGCTGTGGCCTCCTTGTCGCCGAAAACAGAAGACTCAACCGAGGCGTTGTCAGGCAGCGGCGGAAGTTCTGCCGGCATGCGCATGGGTACGCCCGTGATCGCGCTCACCTCGCGCGCGACCCCGAGGTGCGACAGCAGGTCGGGCCGATTGGGCAGCACATCGAGATCGAGTCGAACATCGCCGATGGGCAACACGTCGAGCAACGGTGTTCCCGGTGGCGCGTCGGTCTCGAGCGTGTAGATGCCATCGTGCTCGTCGCCCAGGCCAAGTTCACGTGCGGAGCACAGCATGCCGTTGGAAGTCGCGCCGCGAATCTTGCGCTTCGCGATGAGCAAGCCATCGGGCATCACCGTACCCGTGCGGGCAAACGGATAGGAGTGTCCTGCGGTGACATTCGGTGCGCCACACACCACGTCGAGCAGTTCTCCCGAGCCATCATCCACCTTTGTCACCGACAGGCGTTCGGAATCCGGATGCTTGCCGGCTTCGACTACCTTGGCGACAACGAACGATGCGAGATCGGCGCGCAGAGATTCAACGCCATCGACCGTGACGACGTGGCGACTCAGCAGCTCGCCGAGCGTCGCGGCGGTGTGCTCGTGCGGAACGAACTCGCGCAGCCATTCATGCGATACGATCATCGGGCGAACTGCTCCAGGAAACGGACGTCCGAATCGTACAGCAGCCGGATATCGGGAATGTCATGGCGTGACATGGCAATGCGCGCCGGCCCCATGCCGAACGCCCAGCCTGTGAAACGCTCGCTGTCGAGTCCGGCCGCCTCGATCACGTTGGGATGTACCATGCCGCATCCAAGAATCTCGACCCATCGCGTCCCCTTGCCGTCTCCGAGATCAACCTCGACGTCCATTTGCGCACCGGGTTCAACGAAGGGGAAGTACGACGGACCAAAGCGCACGCGTCGTGCGCCGCCGTAGAACCGGCGCGCAAACTCCCCGAGCGTGGCCTTGAGATCGGCGAACGAAATGCCTTCGTCCACCGCCAACCCTTCGAGCTGCATGAAGCTCGGCGCGTGGGTCGCATCGAAGAAGTCGCGGCGATACACGTTCCCTGGAGCGAGCACGCGCACCGGCGGCGCGAACTGCTGCAACGTGCGCACCTGCACGGGAGAGGTATGCGTGCGCAGCAGCGTGTCTTCACCGAGGTACAACGTGTCGTGCAACTCCATGGCCGGATGATCAGCCGGGAAGTTGAGCGCCGTAAAGTTGTAAAACTCGGTCTCCGCCTCGGGGCCGAGTGCAATCGTGAAGCCGAGTTCGCGAAAGATGTCGCAGATTTCGTCGATCACGAGCGTGACAGGATGCAGCGAGCCTTTCCAGCGCCGGCGTGATGGCATGCTGAGGTCGAGGGTATCCGCATCATGCGCGTCGGCCCGAACGGTTGCTTCCCGTTCGGACAGCTGCTGCTCGATGGTTGCCTTGACGTCGTTGATGGCGCGGCCCGCGTCTCGCCGTGCTTCCGGAGGCAGCGATGGCAGTTGCGCCATGAGATCGGCAAGTCGTCCCTGCTTGCGGCCAACGAGTTGCGTGCGCGCGTCCGCGAACTGGGCCGGCGTTTCCGCCTGCGCGATCACGTCGGGCGCCTGCTCCGCGAGCAGCCGGCAGGCGCTCAGGAATTCGTCCAGTGTCACTGACGATCCGGGGTTGGGGCGTGAAAAGGGCACGGGCATGGAACGACGTCTGCCCTGCGTGCATCTGCGATGAGGACGACAGGCCATGCAACGCGAACGGGCGGCCTCACGCGAGAACTCGCGCGGGCCGCCCGTGAAACCTGCACGGAATCAGGCAGCCTGCTTCTGCAGAGCTTCGCGCGCCTGTTCAGCGAGCGCCGTAAAGGCCTGCGGATCACGCACAGCGATATCGGCGAGAATCTTGCGATCGATCTCGATACCGGCTGTCTGGAGGCCGTTGATGAAGTGGCTGTAGTTCAAGCCGTTCAGATGCGCCGCCGCGTTGATGCGCACGATCCACAGCCGGCGGAACTCACGCTTCTTGTTCTTGCGGTCGCGGTACGCATAGCGCCAGCCGCGCTCGACGGTTTCCTTGGCGGCCTTCCACAGCTTGCTGCGACCACCAAAGGCACCGCGGGCGGCCTTGAGAACCTGCTTTTTGCGCTTTAAACGGACAACGTTGGATTTGACGCGTGGCATGGTGTTGGATTCCTCAGGCCTGAATGAGTCGCTTGATGCGCTTGATTTCGCCTGTGGTCGTCATGATGGCCGGACGACGCAGGTTTCTCTTCCGCTTGGGATCCTTTTTGGTGAGGATGTGACTCTTGTACGCCTTCAGACGGCGGATTTTCCCCGTTCCTGTCACAGTAAAGCGCTTCTTGGCGCCGCTGTGCGTTTTCATTTTAGGCATTGCTGCTCACTCACGTGCTTCAGGTATCCACCCGGAGCCCCGGATGGCGTAGTCAGTAGACGAGGACGCCCTTACTTCGGGGCGAGAATCATCGTCAGGGAACGTCCTTCGAACAAAGGTGAACTCTCGACCTTGGCCACTTCGGCCAGCTCCTGAGCCACCCGATCCACCACCGCGCGTCCAAGCTCGGGGTGGGTAATCTGTCGCCCACGAAACATGAGGGTGACCTTGACCTTGTTGCCTTCCTCTATGAAGCGCTTGGCGTTGCGCGTCTTCGTGAGGAAGTCATGCTCATCGATCCCCGGGCGGTACTTCACTTCCTTGAGATGAATGATGTGCTGCTTTTTCTTCGCCAGCCGTGCCTGCTTGGCCGTCTCAAACTTGAACTTGCCGAAATCCATGATGCGGACAACGGGCGGACGCGCAGTTGCCGCGACCTCGACGAGATCGAGTCCCTGCTCCATCGCACTCGCCAGTGCCGCATCGACTTCCATGATGCCCAGCTGACTTCCGTCTGCTGCAATCACACGAACGGGACTGATTCGAATCTGCCGGTTGACCCGTGGCGGACGCTTCGTGGAATCCTGGATACGCCGAGCTCCTGTAAGAGAATGCAAAAAACGCGAACCCCGATAACGGAGTCCGCGACACGTCGCACTCGGCACTGGGTTCCACATGCGGGAACGCGCCGAGAGCGAAGCCGGAACGCCGTCAGCACATCGATTCGCAGCGCGAGACCGTGGCCAAGGGGTGAGGGCCGCAGCTACGCGACCCTGCTTTACTGATTGTCGTGCCACCTGTAACCATTAAGCTTCGCCAAGCATCTTCGCAAAATCAAGGGGTGGCGGCACGCGAGCCAGCAATGTGTCGCCCGTCCAGACCTCATACACGAATCCTCCCGGCTGGCGTGTTTCCACCCAGAGGCGGCCGTCCGCATCCGGCAGCAGTGCGCGGATGGCCGGCTTCAACCGGTAGCGCTCGATGGTGCCGGTGCAGCCGGTCGTGCTGTTCTCCGCAGCGTACTTCTGCCAGTCAGCGGAGGCTGAATCGAACTCCGCCTGACTCACCGTATCGCGAGACAGCGACCGGGTGACGGTGCGCATTGGGCGGCTGCTGCCGTCGAAATACTCGAGCCGATAGTCGCCGCCCTCCGCGCGGACCGTGCCGCCGCCCACGGGTGCGACCACGCCCCCTGGTGAAAAGGGCGAACCAAAGAAATGGATGGCCCCGGCGGAGGGACAGACCTTCGCGTCGTCGAGTGGCCTGGCCATCGCCGGCGCCCTCATCAGCGCGTCATCGACCAAGCGGCGAAACGTGTTGCGTGGCGGACCGGTGTCACGCACATGGTCGGCGAGCAACGGCCCCTCAGGATCGGGATAGAACCGGACAAACATCGCGCCGCCAGTGAGCCGAACTGTCGTCAGCCATGACGAGTCGGGACCGCCGTCGAGCGGAAACCGCATGATGCGGGAGTTGCCCGGGTCGTGCACCAGCAGGCCCCCCTCATATACCACGATTCCGTAGGGCGAACGGAACTCACCCGGTCCACTTCCCACGCGGCCGCGATCCTCGACCCAGGCACCAGCATCATCGTAGCGCGACAGCCGGTGTTCGCCGACATCCGCCACCCAAACACCACCGCGCGGATCGAGCGCGATCGATCGCACCCGCGAGAACCCGACATCGTCTTCCGCGCGCAGCACCGCGATCGAATCGAGCGCCCACACCGGCGGGTTGCCGGCAACACTGACCACCGGCACGACGCCGCTGCTGTCCACGCTGACCGACACGCCTGCCGGGACATCACCAGCGTCGGCAGAGCACGCACAAAGGGCCAGGATGGCGCAGCTTGCAAACACCTTCATAAACGCTCCGGAAAAAAATGTCCGGCCGTTGGACACGACGCGTCCGTCAGGCGTTGCC
The DNA here is from genome assembly GCA_041747275.1 of Gemmatimonadaceae bacterium. GTDB lineage: Bacteria > Gemmatimonadota > Gemmatimonadetes > Gemmatimonadales > Gemmatimonadaceae > JAABRT01. The sequence goes on from JBGTFN010000135.1 coordinate 6,375, forward strand.
CTCGGATCGCGTGTTTGCAATACATCGTGCACGGGCTGACGCCGACATCACTGCGACGTCAACTGCCCGGCACCAACGCATACGATTTGCCATCGTGCTCGATGCGCCCCCACGCGTGCGCCGCATCATGCTCGAACACCAGCAGCCACTCGTCCGCCGCCGCCTTCGCGAGCAGGTGCCGCTTGGATTCGAGCGTCACCATCGGCTCCACGTCGTAGCCCATGATCCACGGCAGCGGCAGATGAGCCGCAGTCGGCGTGACGTCCGCCAGAAACACCGCGGTCTCGCCGGCCGATGTGAGCTTGACGCTCTGGTGGTGCGGCGTGTGTCCGGGCGTGCGCAGCAACTGAATGCCAGGGCGAATCTCCGGTTCACCCTCCACGAGATCAAATCGAGCTGCCTCGACGATCACATCCCAGTTCAGTCCGAAGTAGCTCGCGGCCGTGCGTTCATTGGTGTGCGTGGCCCACTCCATCTCGCCGCGCTGCACCACATATCTCGCATTCGGGAACGCCGCTTCCACGGTACCTGCCGGCGTGCGCCATGTATTGCCGCCGGCGTGATCGAAGTGCAGATGCGTGTTGATCACCAGTGACACATCACCAGGCGCAAAACCCAGCTGCGCGAGGCCGTCTTCGAGATGCGTGCGTCCGTTGGCTCCCGCGTTCTCGATGCCGTAGATCTGGTGAAACTTGTTGGTCTCCTTGTTGCCCGAGCCTGTGTCGATCAGCACGAGGCCGTCGTCGTGTTCCACCAGAAGGCATCGCATGCCCATGGGAATGCGATTGCGTTCGTCGGCCGGAATGCGCTTTTCCCACAGTGGCTTGGGCACGACGCCGAACATGGCACCGCCATCGAGTTGCTGACCGCCTGCCTGTATAGCGTGTATGCGCCAGCGACCGAGCTGCCGACTTTCTACAAGAGGTTGCGGTGCACTCACGCCGACGAGTCCTCGCGAACAGGTGAAGGGAATGCCGATCGCCGCGCGGTGCGCCGCGTCGGCCCGGAAAGATGTCGCTGCAGTTGCGGCCAGGTGGTTACACCCGACTCCTCCGCTACATCGAACAGTCGCACGAGCACATGTGCGGTCGCCAGCGCATCGCCGCCTGCCCTGTGACGATCGGTAATTCGAATGCCGAAATGCTGGCACACGAAGTCAAGCGACCGACGCGAAAGCATGGGAAGCAGGCGCCGCGACAGCCGCACGGTGCACAGCGATGTGCCTTCGAGGTTCGTGCGACAAGTGCGTGCCAATTCAGACGATACAAAGCGACGATCGAAGGACACATTGTGCGCAGTGAAAATGTGTCCGCCCAGCCGAGCGCAGACGTCCTCCGCGATTTCATGAAATCGCGGCGCGTCGGCCACCATCTCGTTCGTGATGCCGGTAAGGGCGGAGATGAACGGCGGGATCGCGCGACCCGGATGCACGAGCGTCTGCCACGGCTCACCGACGCTACCGGACACCACCGGGACAATCGCGATCTCCGTAATGCGGTCGTCTCGTCCAGCCTGCGACCCGGTGGTCTCCACATCGACGACGGCGAAGCTCAGCGAACGCAGTGTAAGGGTCGCGTCGTCGCGCGCGGAGGTGTGCGTCGTCGGGTATGGCACGTCACTCGTCGATTCTCCCATCGGGTCGGCGCCGGTGTCGTCGTGTGTGCCCGGGCGCGCGGCATCCCGATGCACCACCTGCCCGTCCCGCAGCAGCGCCCAGCGGTCGTCATCGAGTTGTACAAAATCCGCCCTCGCGCCGAGCAGCACATCGGCCATGCGCGCGGCGGCGTCCGGCTTGAGTCGCTGCACCCGACAGACGGTGCGCATCAACGAGAGTGCATCGGCGGGACCATCGGCGAGCATGTTCGCAGCCCTTTCGGAGAGCGAAGACGGCTCAGCCACTGCCCGCGTCAGCACCGGTCGCATGGCGTCCACGACCAGATCAAGCGGCGCGTGCCGGCGCGCGCCGGGCCTACCGTCGAAGGGAATCATGTCTAGAAGGTAGCGTCTGGCTGGAAACGCGGCGTGCACGAAGATAAGTTTGTGAAGAATTTCACAAGCCTCCCATGACCCTCCCCATCAAACGCATCGCCGAGTCCACGGTTCGCCGCCTGTCCATGTATCTCCGATACCTGGAGGGACTCGACGGCCTCGGCCAGCAGACGGCCTCCAGCGACGAGCTTGCCCAGCTCTGCGGCACCACGCCCGCGCAGGTTCGCAAGGATCTCTCCTTTTTCGGATCCTTCGGCAAGCGCGGCCTCGGGTACCCGGTTCACGGGTTGACCGAGCGGCTTCGCGAGATCCTGGGCCTGAGCCATGCCTGGCAGGTCGTGATCGTAGGTGCCGGCAAGATCGGCTCGGCGCTGGCGGAGTATCGCGGTTTTCGCCAGCGCGGCTTTCAGGTCGTGGGCGTCTACGACAAGAATCCGGAGAAGATCGGGCGGCCGTGGGGTGATGCGACGGTGCGCGACATGCTGGCGCTTGCCCACGATGTGAAGGAGAAACATGTGGACATCGCTGTCATTGCCATTCCAGCCGACGACGCACAGGAGGTGGTCGATCAGATCGTGGCGGCGGGCATTCGCGCCATCCTCAGCTTCGCACCCACGAGCCTGCACGTGCCGCCTCACATCGCCGTCAAGACCGTGAACATGGCGATGGAACTCGAAGGACTGTCGTTCGCGCTCACGAACCGCGGAGAGTAACGCCACGCTCGGCGAGTGCGCGCGTTACTCGTGCGAATGCCGTGTGGTGCAGCGTCTCCGGACGCGCCTTCGGATCGACTTCACACTCGCGCAGCAGCAACTCGCACGTCTCGGCGTCGAGAGGGGTGAGTGTGCGCAACACACGAAGCATCTGCTTGCGTCGCAAACCGAACGCACCGATCACCAGCGTCCGGAACGGAGCCTCGAGTTCGGGTGACACGTGCGATTCGACGCGCGGTACGACCCGCACAATGGCAGACTCAACCTTGGGCGGCGGCGAAAAACTCTTCGCGCTCACTTCGCGCACGAACGTCACGTCGGCAAACGCCTGAAGGTTCACGCTCAGCGCGCCATAGGTCTTGCTGCCCGGCGGCGCACCCATGCGATCAGCCACTTCACGCTGCACGAGGTAGACGGCAATGTCCGCCCGCGGCGGTACCAGTGCATGGAAGAGAATGGGCGTCGTGATGTAGTATGGCACGTTGCCCACCAGTACATACGGCTCTGCAGCCAACTCGCCGAGCGAAACGTCGAGGACGTCGGCCTCGACGATTTGCACGTTTGCATGCAATGCGTGCTGAACGCGCAGTCCGGCGGCGAGGTCGCGATCGAGTTCGATGGCGATTACGCGCTTCGCAAGAGGCACGAGACGGTCGGTGAGCGCTCCTCTCCCCGGACCGATCTCCACGACGGTACGCCCGTGCAGAGGACCGAGTGCCTGCACAATGGCGTCGAGTGCGCGTGCATCGTGCAGAAAGTGCTGTCCAAGCCGCTTGCGCGGCGTGTGGAAGCGATCGCGATCGCGTGGCGGCGGCACGAGCGGTCGTCCCTCCTTGCCATGCCGCGTCACGCCGTCACACGACGCGCATCGAGTGCGCCGACACCGATCGACGCAGATGTCGCGGACTCGACGCCGACGCGATCGACGATGACGACAGCAAGATCGTCGGTGAGTGGCGTATCACCGATGAACTCGTTCACTGCTTCCAGGATTGCGCGCAGGGTGTGCTCCGGAGAGCCGGGAGCGGCGTGCAGTGGATCCGGCCGTTGCATCACGCCGGACGCTCTCAACGACGTTTCGTTTTCGGCGGCGCTGCGCTGCCCAACGTTCGCGACTGCAAGCGCGGCCGCCTCCCCGAACCGCTCGCCACGCGCATTGCGCGCATCGGCAACTCCATCGGTGAACAGCAGCAGACGGTCACCGGCAGACCACGGCAATTCGGCACCCTCGATCGAGTCGTCGCTCAGCCCGAGTGGCGGGACCTGCGCGGCGAGTCTCTCCACGCGTCCATCCGCGCGCAAGACGAAGGCGTGCGGGTGGCCGGCGTTGGCGAACCGGAGCAGACCCGCCGACTCGTCGATCACGCCGCAGAAGAGCGTGATCGACATCTCCGTGCTCTCCAGTTCGTCGGCCAGCGACTGGCGAACAGCGTCGAGCGCGACACCAGGATCGATCACAGCCTGCACGTGAATGGCCGCGGCACTCATGGCGAGCGCCATGACCAGCGCCGCCTGATACCCGTGCCCGGACACATCGCCGATCACGACGCCGGTGCGATCGACACCCAAACGTGCGAGCAGGTAGAAATCACCACCGACACTTTCCGCCGGCACGACGCGCGCGGCCGCTCGCGCTTCCGGCTGCACGACGTGCGGGGCCGGCAACAGCTTGAGCTGCAAATCGTGCGCGAGTCGCATTTCGCGCGCGAGCTGTTCCTGCTC
>JBGTFN010000136.1:0-12972 GCA_041747275.1 Gemmatimonadaceae bacterium
ACGCTGGGTAGCGAGGCGAAGTTAGTGGCGTCGCCGAAACCCATCGCCGCGCCGGCCACGGATGCAATGACGCCAAGCGCATCCATGCCGTACTCGTTTACGAGTTTCTTGACCTTCTTGCCTTTGTTTCTCATCGCGTCCCTGTCGATTGGAAGTCGGTCAGAACGTACGGCGCGGTCTTCCGTGGCGCCAGTTCGCCCTCCGAGCATTCCCTCGGCCCAGCGGCTCGCCGCGCCGCTACCTGCTCGACAAGCGTCGGCGAGCCAAGCTACCCACTTCGCTCACTCACTGCTGAGTCGCAACAGCACTGCTTCAGCTGCCGCAGTGAGCGCGGCCGCTTCATCGGTGCTCAAGGTGGGACGACGTCCCGCAATGAACGCGGACACCTGGTTGAGAAAAGCGCGCAGCAGATTTGCTGCACTCGCGGAATCGTTCGTTTCGAGCAGGCGGATTGCCTCATTCAGCGTTGCCAGCAGCGCTGATGCCTGGCCAGAGTTCAGGCTGCCTGCGGAAAGCAAAGTTTCGACTTGCCGGACGATCGCGCTCGTCTGAAGCGACGCTGTTATGGCACGCTCAGCGACTGCAAGCGTAACACGCTGAGGCGCGAGCTCATTAGTGGATAGACTGATCCGTAAAACGTCCCACCACCGCGCCAAAAAGTATTCGGTCTGGAAGAAGTGGACGCTGCGCGTGGCATCGAATGGGAACTGTCTCCAGCTAATTCGTTCAAACCCCGTCGGTGAAACGAGAAGATAGTCCGACATGAAGTTGTCAGGGTCGAAATCCGTACCGGGCTGCATTCCTTCGAAAAACGGTGGCTGACGGTTGTTCTCGGCAACCAGAAAGCCATGGAGCACGCCCGGCAACAGTTCAAACTGAAAGCAGAACCGCGTGCTGTAACCCGGAGGAACGGTTGGCGGGCACTCGATGATGTTGCTTGGCGAAAGATTCTGCAGCTTGATCGCACTTTCGGACGACGCGCTGGATAGCGGCTCGGTAGTCGTGTCTCCGTTGCAAGCCGCGAGCGTGACTGCGAGAAGCAGTGCAAGCCATGCAGAGTGTACTCGAAGCATTGTGACCTTCCGTGAGTAGGATGTTTGCGGCTGGCGTTGAGACCCGCGTGTGGCAGAACGGTCTGACGAGTTCCCGCTTGCCCTCGCGAGTTTGCACGACCCCGATGACCCTACTGCCCGTTACGGGCAGTAGGGTTCACACCATCGCTTATGGGCTGACGCCAACGGTGGTGCTCTTGGTCGGGAGCGGCAGATCGTCGGTGGTGAGGACCGGCGATGGCGCCACGCCCTCGGGTAGACCTGGTGGGCCGAGTTGCTCATCACAGACCACGCCGTTGCCATTTCTGTCCGCGTCCGTACCCGCCGTCACGGCACGCGGCCTCACGTGCGGGCTCGGAGGGCACTGCAGGCGCATGCCATCAGGTACCGACACAGAGAACTGCGGGCGGACTTGCAGCGCGTCGGCGACGGCTTGCGTGGTGTGATCCGCGCACGCGCCGAGGGCGAGCGTCACAGCGCCGAACCAGATTGCTGTGGCGGCGCGGCGTGCGCGAAATATATGTTGCAGCATATGGGGCAGCATGGGCGAGTTGACTCCAGGATGAGGATGCGTGCGAGTGATGAGGGGGCGGATTGCTTGCTTCTCACTTGGCGTGGATGACGATGCTGCCGCCGCCGAGCGCGGTCGTGGCACTCGAATCATCGGGGGCGTCCATCTGGTTGTCGTAGACCACCGCGCCGTCGGTGCCGTCGGCGTTCTTCTCCCAGATCTTGATGCGGAAGCGGTCGGTACCACCGCCGCCTTTCACGTGTCCGTCAATGGCCGTCAGCAGGAAGCCGAAGCGACCGCTCCCGTTGACCGTGCCTTCGCCCTTGTATTGCCCACGCGCGCCGCTGACGACAAGCCACTGGTAGCTCGTGCTCTTGAAGCGCAACCCGCCTGCCGCGAACTCGAACTCCGTGTTTCCGTCCGGCACGTTCGCGCCCTTCTTGTAGCGCGACACGAAGCCGAATGTGGCCTTGCCGCTCGTCTCCGCCGTGCAGCTCGCGAGGCGGCACGCCCCGGCAGGTGAAAGGATCCAGCCACCGCCGGTCACGAACCCGGCGCTCGGGTCGTAGACGACCACATACGCGGGCACATCGAGGTTGCTTACGCGCGTTCCCTCGCCAGCATCGTCGTCCGCAACGGCGACCTGCACCGTGTAGACGCCAGCGGTCGGGTAGCTGGTCGTACTCGCGGCGCTGCCTCCCGCTCCGTTGACCGTTGTGACCACCGCGCCCGTTGCCGCCGCATCGCCTGCAAGATCCCAATCCCATGTGAACGCTGCCGTGTGCGTGTCATCAACGCCCGGATCGCTGTAGGTCGCGGTCGCCGACACAGTCGTGTTGATGGCCACTGGTGCGGCGGGGAGCAGAAGTTGCGAGACGGTCGGAGCGACGTTTATGACCGTCACCGTGACGGGTCCATAGGTGGCCGTGCCGCCATCCTTGTCCCGAATGGCGCCGTACGTTGCACGCGTGCCGTTGTCGGTCGTTGCGCACGAAGTGGTGAACGGCGCGGAGGTGCTGAGCGCCGAGAACGCGCCGAGGCCGTTACCGCAGTCGAATGCAGACCCGAATCCGGCCGCAAGGTCTGCGCTCGAGGGGTCGTCAGGAGAGGAGAGCGTGAGGCCAAAAGCAGTGCCCTCGGGCACGCTGATCGCGCTCACGCGGAAGGTCGCCGTCGGGGCGACGTTCGTCGCTTCCACCGTGACGCTAGCGACCTCGCTCACCGCGCCCAACCCATCGATGACGCGCATGCGAATCGGGAACGAGCCGTTGTCGGTGGGCGTGAACGTGCGTGAGGCGGCGCCCGCGACGAAATCGTCGACGCCGTTGTCCGTCACGTCCCATTCGTAGGTGTAGGGCGCCGGGCCGTCATCGTCGGTGATGACGGGCGCGAGGAGCACGCCCGTACCCTCGGTGGTGGTCACGGTCGCGCTGGCGAAGGTGACTACGGGCGCGGCGTTCGCGGCTGCCGTCGAGACCTTCCATCGAGCCATGTGCGCATAACCGCCGGAGCTGACATAGCCAGCCACGTAGGACGTTCCGTTACTCGATTCAGAGAGGGCATCGGTATGACCAATCCACCCTCCGTCAAGACGGCGGGGCGTGTCGCCGTCGGAACTCAAATAATACGCGCAGCCGGTCGTTGGCAGGCACGCGTAGAATAAAGTTACGCCCGCCTCGTTCGCATCGTAGGCGAGGGCGTAGGTCGCCCCGTCCGGCGAGATGTCGCTCGCCGTTCCGGCGGCGTCCCAGCGCACGGCGTAGGTGCGCTGGGGCAGAGGGCCCGACCCGTCTGGATCAAGGTTCTGGTATCCCACCGCGCTGCCGTCAGCGAGGACGCCGTATGCTATCGCGAATCCATACACCGGAGCCGTTGCGCCCTGCAGGATCAAGTCGTCCAGAAGAGTGATCGCTTGCCCATCGGTACTCCAGCGTGCTGCACGATAGCGGCTTCCATCGTAGCTGTAGCCCACTGCGACCCCGACATCGTTGACGTCGTTAACGTACTCCCCCCCAGCACTGGGCTGCGCCAATGCGATGGGGGCACCGCCACTCGTCGACCAGCGCACACGTCGATAGCTGAGGTCCGAGAAGTACGTGTTCCCGACTACATACTGACCGTTTGGACTGATTCTCTCAGCGTAAGCATAGCTCCATCCGTCCGAGCGGACGTAGCCCGGCGGCAACACTGTCAGACTGCCCGCCGCGTCCCAGATCGCGGCCTGAGTGGTGTTACTGTAGCCGCAGTTCGCACAGGGCTGATACCACTTTTGATGGTAGCCAGCGGCGGCACCCGTCTCCGCGATGTCAAACGCAAATGAGAAAGCGTAACCGGCCGAGGATGTGCCGATGTAGGGGGGGTACTCGGCGTTGCTCGGAAGCGGGAGCGCTACAGGAGCCGCGCCTCCGACTGAGCGCACGGCGCGATAGCCCCACGGGCTGCCGTCCCCCTGGTTTTCACGGTAGCCGTAGCCCGCTACGGTGCCGCTCGCGGTGGAGGAGAGGCCGTAGGCGAACTGGAATCCGGCTGGTGACCCGAGATTCTCGACGCTACCGACGCTAAGGGCAGTACTGATGGCGGCAATAGCAGGGCTAGCGGCCCACAGCCCGCCGCCGAGCAGGCCCAGGGCGAACGTGGTCCGCAGCAGCTTCGGTCGTTTCACGAAATCCTCCGAGGTTGTGACACAAGGACACGAGCAGGACATTCTGCGACGGGATGGCCACAGAGCGGTGCAGATGGTTCGAACTCCTGGGTCCGTGCCGTCTCGTGACTGTTCTCGGCTGTCGGCGCTGCAAAAACCTCGATCACAGCGCCTTATCCTCTCTAGAGAGGCCCTGCGGACCAGTGCATCCGAGACTGCCGCACGCTCGGTATAGATGGACACGGCGACGCGATTTCCCCGCAGATCTCACGTCACCGATCGAGCGCCTCTTCGGCACTCCATCATGCGGCACGAACGTTCGGCAACTGGCAGCGTTCATCGCCGAGGCGTACGTTTGCTGCTCGCATCTCCCATTTCCGATCAAACGGATCTTCGCATCGACGAGTTCTGCTCGCGTCGGACGAAGCTCGCGACAGACGATGCCAGGCACCGACATTCTCTCAAGCGAACCGGAGCAGTGGTTCCTCGAACAGCTGCCGATCATCGATCGCATCATTGACGCGATCATGCGACGGCATTGTCTCGGCGCATCCGAAGCGGATGAGTTCGGAGCCTGGGCGCGTGGACGACTGGTCGACAATGACTACGCGATACCGCGCAAGTTCCAGGGCCGATCTACTGCTCAGACGTATCTCACGGTCGTGCTTGGCAATCTGTATCGCGATTTTCGCAACAGTGCCTGGGGCCGGTGGCGACCGTCAGCCGAGGCGACTCGACTTGGACCTGTGGCGATTCGACTCGAGCAACTGCTTTACCGTGACGGAGTGTCACTACGGGAAGCGTCGGGCGTCCTGAACAGTGCCGGATGCACGCTGAGCGATGCGGAGTTGGCGAGGATGGCGGCGAGACTTCCCGCTCGACCCAAAGATCGGGAAGTTGCACTCGACGCCAGCCTGGTCGCGACAAATGGCGACCTGGCGCAGATCGCCGGTGAACGTGAACGCAAGTTGATTCACACCGCGATTCGGGAAGCCGTCAAAGAACTCAGTGACGAAGACCGGCTGATCCTTCGCCTGCGATTCTGGGATGACGTTTCGATCGCCAACATCGCTCGTGCGCTGCAACTTGAGCAAAAGCCGTTGTACAGACGTCTGGAACGGATACAGGGCGCCATCAGGACGAAGCTGGAAGTACAGGGGGTGAGCAGAGAACTTGCCATGGATACGATCACCGAGTCCAACGTATGGTAGAGCGTCTCGAACCCGAACAGTTGGCCGCCTTTATTGACGGAACACTTCCGCCGGCAGAGCGTGAGGCCGTACTACAGCGTCTCACGGCATCGCCGGAAACGTACAGCGAGTTCCTGGAGGCGCAGGCGCTGCTCGCTTCCTTGGATCAGCCGGCGGCAGTGACTGAAGCCAATGTTGATGCGCGAGCACTTCACTCGACTGGTGAGAGCGTGCAAAGAGCACAAGTCGGCAAGCGGGGACGCGTCTTGCTCCTCGCCGCACCGATGCTGGTTGCTGCGGCATTGCTGGTTGTGCTGATGCGCCCTGAAGCCACTCGCGATTCGGGTGCGGAGTTGCTGCTTGCAGAAGTGTTACCCGGTTGGACGCTCGGTTCAGGTGCGGTAGCGCAACGACTTGGCGCAGAGTGGAACTCACCGACATGGTCCGTCTTGCGCGGAGCTGACGATGCACTCTCGCGCGACAGTCGCGCGTTTCGCCTGGGCGCTCGAATTGCCGAACTGGAGCTCGCAGCTACGGCCGCAGATACGTCCGCTGCACAAGAATCGATGCTCGCTCTCGAGCGCTTGCTCGAATCAGTCGATCTTGGCGCACGCCTCACCGCAGAGGCGGTCAGACTACGGTCCTCCGACGCGTTGCACGATGTCGAAGCAAGACGCGCACTGTATGCGCAAATAAGGGAAGTGACCGGCATGTCCCACGCGGTTGACCTCGGCATCTGGCTCGAGGCCGCAAGACTGGCGACGATGGGTGCCGACACCGCCTACTTCTCGACCAACGGGCGCGCGTATTCGGTTTGGCCAGGACTGCGAGAAGATGTCATCAGCGCGGACTCGATGGGCATATGGACGGAAATGCTGAAGGTTATTGACGCGCTATACGCCTCGGGGGAAGAACCGGACATCGAACGCGCGCGGGCGAGCGTGGCTCAGGCATTCGCCAAGCTCCCCCGGTAGTCGATCGTGCAAGGTCGAAGCGCCGCATTTGCGCTGCTGGCAATCGGCTGCTTCGGTGGTTGCACGACCGCCGAGACATCGGTCTTCCCGTTACGCGATCGCGTGATGCAGACCAGCACATTCACACGGCCATACGCGCCGCCGCTATCGAGTGACCAAACATGGATTGCTTGCGGCAATGCAAGTGGCGAAGTGGGACTGGCCTCGATGCGATGCGACGCCCGGCCCTCCCCGGGCGCGGTCGTATATGAACCGATAAGTGCATCGCAGTCGCTATCGGACCTCACCGCAGAAGTCGCGCGGGCAGTCGAGCGCGATCCGAGCACCGATGCATTGTGGGCAGCGGCCCTGCTTGAGCTTTGGTCAGGCGCAGCGAGCCCAAAGGCAATTGATCGCGCGATCGATCGATTGAGCGCGGTGGCTGCGCGCGCGACGAACTCTTCACTCGCTGCGCATCATCTATCGATAGCACATCTGGCGCGTGCCGCGGTGCGCCAGGATCCCGGCTCGTTGTATGCTGCACTGGAGTGGTCCGAGCGCGCGCACCTGGTAGACAGCACCGACCGTGCAATCTCATTGACGCGCGCCATCATCCTGTCGAATCTGGGCGCTGCCTTGTTTGCACGCGACGAGCTGCTGATGGTGCAAATGCTAGAGACTGAACGCGGTTGGAGCGAGGAGATCAGTGCGCGCGTTGCTGAAATATCGCAGCGCACGGTTCGTGACAGTTGGTCGTTCTACAAAGGCGGACAACTGCATGATCGCGACCTGCAGCGTGCGCGAGAAGCAGTGTTCGACTCACTGCTGCCGGTATGGCTGGAAGGCGACAGCGCGACTCGCACTCATGTAGCGGATGATGCGACGCTGCTCGGTATCCGGCTCATGGGAGCTCGCGGTGATTCCTCCGTCTGGCAGATGGCGCGGGAACTTCGGGAGCTTGATCTCCCCGCGGGCGCAAACGCACTGCGAGCGCTGCTGAAAGGCGTATCAAGCTACAAGATCAACCAGTTGGAACAGGCCCGGATCGAGCTGGCGAATGGCGTGTTGCTCATGGAATCTCGCAATGCGGTCGCATTGGCAGCCTGGGGTCGCGTGTTGCTTGGCGCCACGCACCTCTCAGTGCCAAGCTTTGCGGAAGCAGAAAACGAGTTGCGACATGCGATCGAAACAGCGGACGCAACCGGCTCGCTGTCGCTTCGTGGTCGCGCGCTGTGGGCGCTCGGTCTTGTGCACTCCCGCCAGAACAAGGTGCTTGCCGCACGCGCCTCGTTTGAGGGTGCGCGAGACATCTTCCTGCAGCTTGGCGAGTACGCGAATGCTGGCGACGTGAGTGCTTCGCTGTCTCAAATCCACTATGTGACTGGGATGCAGGCGGCGGCGGTGCGCACGGGCTACGATGCCCTGACCCTCTGCCAGTTGTCCGGAGACATGCCTCGCGCCGCCCAGCACATCGCCGTGGCCGAACAGTTGCGCCGGATCGGGTTGCTGCATGCCGCGCACGCAATGAACTTCGCAGCTGTGCGGCGGGCCGAGGAGACGCAACGACCGTTCGATCTCGCGGAAGCGCTGTCGTGGATGACGAATACGCAGGCCGAGCTCGGTCGTGTGGAGGAGGCGCGACGAAACATTCTTCGCGCCCGTGAGCTCTTGCGGAAAGTTGCGGATCCTCGGGCGAACGCTCGAATCTCGGCCGACCTTGATCGTGCCGAAACCAACGTCGAGGCGTTGGACGATGTGAGAGGCGCAATCGCCGCGCTTGACCGGGCGCGATCCTATTTCTGGAGCATTCCGCTTGAACGCGCACCCATACTTTTGCAGCGCGGCGAGTTGCTCCTCTCCATGGGAGATTCCGTTGCAGGAACAGGCGACCTCGAACAGGCCCTGTTGATTGCCGATTCGATGGTCGCCGCCGCGGACGCACGGTCGCGCAGGGCGTTGCTGACGACACAGCGGCAGGTTCGACGCAGGCTCGCCGCCGTTGCGTTGGCAAAGGCTGATACTGCGCGAGCACTGCAGCACAGCCTGGCCGCGTCCGGTTTACGATCTGCAGGTGAAGCGAGGGCGTCGGTGACGCCAACCGTACACGTCATCGCGCTGGATGACCAAGTGCTAAGCTGGCTCTGGAACGGTGACGACGTCACCCTGATGGTTACGCCCGTCGGTCGGGATTCGCTTGGCGCGCTCGCGCATCGATTTTCTGCCTTGGTTCGAACTGGTGTGGATCCCGTCTCTGAGCGGGAGGTGGGAGCGCTCCTGTACCGCATGTTGTTAGGCGGGCACGTAGAAGGCCTTGGCACGCTCAATCAGCTCGACGTGAGTGTGGATGCGATGCTTGCTGACGTTCCAGTTGCTGCGTTGCCGATGGATGACTCCACGCTGCTTGTTGATCGGATTGCAGTTCGAATGCGGGTGTCGGCAATGCAGTCGCGACGCCCCAGGCGAGGCGTGAAAAACGTGCGTCCTGGCCCTCTGGTGATTCGGAATCCTGAATGGAGTGTCGAGCAATTTCCCGATCTCGAGCGCCTTCGTTTTGCAGATCAGGAGGGGAACGCTGTTCTGGCGGCATATCCCGATGCGTCGCTGTTGGGTGGTGCAGCAGCCACGCGCGAGGCGGTGCAGCGTGAGATTACCGCCCATGGCGTGGTGCATTTTGCAGGACACGCGCGTGTGAACGCCGACGTGCCGGACGCATCTCATCTGGTGTTGAGTTCAGCGAGCGATGCTGATGAGGGACGGCTCTTCGCATCCGACCTGGCGCGAATGGACTTGAGGAATGTGCGAGTTGCAGTGCTGTCGTCCTGCGGTCGGCCGGCCCTGTCAAGTCGATCATTGGACGCGGCCGATGGCTTGACGCTGGCGCTGCTTGATGCTGGGGCAGTCAGCGTGGTTTCGGGCTTGTGGGAGGTCGACGACGAAGTCGCGTCCCTGCTGATGGTGAGATTTCATGAAGCACTTCGTGCGGGAGCAGCGCCACACGCGGCCCTACAGCACAGTCAGCGCGCGTTGCTGGCGATGAGAGGTGTATCGCGCGGGTCAGTCTTTGCGTTCACTACGCACGAACGTGCGTTGTGGTGAGGGTTCATCCGAAACCGGAGGGCGGCGATGGGCGTCGAGATTCATTTTCTGGGTGCGCTGCTGTTCGTAGGCGACAGCGAGAGACTTCACAAGTGTTGATTCCCAATGGTGCCGACAAACCAGACTGGACCCTGCCAACGCCCGGCGAACATCCGGGCGGCGGGAAGGCGAACCCGCACTTTAGTGGCATAGGTATCGTGCGTGCAGGGATGTCCGAGCAGTATCCTCGTGCTTCTCTGCGTACTGGAATGGCACCGACTGAGGTCTGTCTTATGAGCGTTCGCAACCAGGGCTCCCAGCGTCGTGCCGAGGCGCGACTCTGATGATGACGCGCATCTCAGAGGGTGCTCGACAAGCGTCCACCGCTGTTGCATGTTCGCTACATGCTACTCACTCTCGCTTCATCGTATACTGTCGCCGCCACCGTCATCGCGGCCATCGGTGTGCTATCCGCTTGCACACCAGGTCCCGACACCGCCGCTGATACTGTCGTCTCTGCTGCTGCAGCTGACACATTCCCCTCGCAGGAAGGCATGATCGACGTGCCCGGCGGCAAGGTGTGGTACCGAAAGATCGGCGACGCCCCCGGCGTACCCTTGCTGGCGCTGCATGGCGGCCCAGGCGGCACCTCGTGTCGCTTCGAAATCTTCACGCCACTCGCCGACCAGCGGCCGATCATCTTCTACGATCAACTCGGCTCCGGTCGCTCCGAGCATCCGAGCGACACGTCGCTCTGGAACTTCCCGCGCTTCGTGCAGGAACTCGAGGCCGTGCGCAGCGCACTCGGCCTCGACAGCGTGCATCTGCTTGGCCATTCGTGGGGTGGGGCACTGGCCGCCGAGTACATGATTGCGACGAAGCCAGCGGGTGTGGCATCGGTGATCTTCAGCAGTCCGCTCATCTCGACGCCGCGTTGGATCGCCGATGCCGACAGTCTGCGCGAGCAGTTGCCGGAATCGATTCAGGATGTGCTCGACGAACATGAGAGAGCAGGCACACTGAACTCGCCCGAGTATGCAGCCGCAACGGACTCGTTCTATGCGCGACATGTGCAGCGACTGCCCACAACACCGATCGCGCGCTGCGAAGGCGTCGCGTCAAATGATACCATCTACCGCCAGATGTGGGGACCGACGGAGTTTCTGTCGACGGGGTCGCTCAAGACGTGGACGCGCGCTGAAGACGTGGATGAAATCATCACGCCGACGCTGTTCATCACGGGCGAGTTCGATGAAGCGCGTCCGACCACGCTCGAGGAGTTCAGGCGCACGATGCGTGATGCGCAGCTTGTGGTGATTCCGGGCGCGGCACATGCTGCGATGCGTGAGAAGCCGGCGGAGTATGTCGCAGCGGTGCGTGCGTTTCTGAAGGAAGTTGAGCGGCGGCGGTAGCTCAACCCGCAGCGAAGATTGACATTAGCTAAATAATTAGCTAACTCTTACTTCGACTGCCGTCCGCACCGTCCCCGCCTCACCTCAACGGAACGTCCCATGAAGACCGTGACCGTTCACAAGGCCAAGACCACGCTTTCCCAGCTCATCGCTGCGGTCGAGGCTGGAGAGGAAGTGATCATCCTGCGCGACAAGGAACCGGTCGTTCGGCTCGTGGCCGTTGGTGAGCCTGTGCCAACGCGCCAGTTCGGCGCGCTGTCGGGCAAGGTTGCGGTCACCGATTCGTTCTTCGAGGCGCTGCCGGATGACGAACTTGCCGGCTGGGGGCAGTAACGCGCGTGCGTCTGCTATTGGATACGCACGCTCTGCTCTGGTGGCTTGCCGGTGACACCAGGCTTCCGGTGACGGTACGGGAAGTCATCGCCGATGCGGGCAACGATGTGTACGTCAGCGCGGCGTCGGCTTGGGAAGTGACTACCAAGCATCGCCTTGGCAAGCTGCCAACCGCAGGCCCGCTCGCGGTGGACTTCTCACGAGAGATTCTTCGTCAGGGCTTTGCGGCACTTCCGATCTCGCTCGAACATGCGCAGGTCGCAGGCGCATTGAGCGGCGCACATCGTGACCCGTTCGATCGCATGCTCATTGCGCAGGCTCGCGAGGAGAAGATGGCGATCGTCTCCAACGAGGAAATCTTCGACGATTTTGGTGTGGTTCGGATTTGGTAGGTGCACGGGCGGAACACAACTATTTGTAAATGCGTGATGACAAGACGTGCTGATCGTGGCACCGGCGCAATCAATGGCGCAGTTGCAGCCGAAACTGCATATTCTCAACTTCGCCCCACCTGCCCGCTTCTCGTTGTGCTTCGCGCACCACAACCTGTCACCTCATCTCGCCCCTTGCGGTCCTGGCGAACAACGGAGTTTGCATTGTCCCACATGACGGTCCTCCACACCGCGGAAGCGGCCAAGGCCATCTACAAGAACAACGACTTCCAGCATTACACGCAGCTGGGCGGCTTCTTCGATCCGAAGAATGACGATCGACTGGGTTGGAACAAGAAAGATGATGCCGGCGGCGGTTCCGCCGGCATCTACAAGTTCAACGGTGGAATTGAACAGTACATTCTGAGCTTCCGGGGATCGAAGGGCGGCAAGGACTGGAAGGTCGATGACATGCAGATCGCAGCGGCCATGACCGTCGATCGGGCGAGCGATTGCATCAAGTACGCCCAACAGCTGCAGTGGCAGTATCCCAAGGCCTTCATCCTGGTGGCGGGACATTCGCTGGGTGGCTATCTGGCACAGGTGGTCGGTGTGGAATGCGACATGCCCTTCGTCACCTACAACGCACCGCCGGCCGGTCGCGCACTATCGGGGTCAATTGCCGCTACCAAGTTCAAGAAGGGCGTCAACCTTCGCGTGAACTGGGACCCGGTAAGCCGCGCGCCCGGGAGCCACATCGGCCCGCTCATCACGCTGCCGCATGTCGGCATGAACGTCGCCGATGCGCATACCAGCGCGGCGTTCATGAAGGCTATCAACAAGGCCGCGTTCAGGGACACCGTCGCGATGGCCTGGATTACGCGACAGAACATGTGACGAGCAGCTTCGACGCGTTTGATGCACGACTATTCACTCATCCTTCAGGAAATTCTTCGCGGCTACGCGTTGCCCGTGCACGGCTATCATGGCGTGGTGCACTGGGCACGCGTGCTCGAGAACGGGTTGCGCGTCGCCGAGTCGAACGGCGGCGATGTGGAGGTCGTCACGTTGTTCGCGCTGTTCCACGATTCGCGTCGCATCAACGAGCATCGTGATCACGGGCATGGTCAACGCGGTGGAGACCTTGCGCGCTCGCTGCGGGGAACGCTCGTGCATCTCGACGACGAGCGCTTTGAACTGCTGTATGCGGCGTGTGAGTTGCACACCGATGGGCATACCACGGGTGACCCCACGCTGCTCGCCTGCTGGGATGCTGATCGGCTGGACCTCGGACGGGTTGGCATCACGCCCAAGCCACACCGGCTGTGTACGGATTCGGCGCGCGAGCTGTTGCCGTGGGCGCACGCGCGTGCGACGGTGGCGCATGTGCCGACGGCAGTGCTGGCATCCTGGAACATGACGCCGAAGCTCACG
>JBGTFN010000137.1:0-12312 GCA_041747275.1 Gemmatimonadaceae bacterium
CACCGCGCACGGCTGCGCTGACGGCGATTGTGGTTGTCGCTCTCATCTCGCTGGCATGGATCGCACTGCGCTCCGCGAACAACGGTTTACCGTCGATGGTTCCTGCAGGCGCCGCCACAGTCGCTGTCCTCCCGTTCACGAACTTGAGCGCCAATCAGATAGATGTTCACGCGTCCGACGGACTTACCGATGAGTTGATCGGAACACTCGGCCGAGTGCCCGGACTGCAGGTCATTGCGCGCACGTCGGTGTTTGCGCTGCGTGATCGCGAACTTGGAATCCGTGCCATCGCCGACACACTGCGCGTCGGCGCTGTGGTGGAGGGCAGTTGGCGACGCGACGGAAAGCAACTGCGTGTCAGCGCGCGACTGGTGCGCGCCTCCGATCAGGCGATTCTGTGGTCTGAGCGATATGATCGGGACGTGGTCGATGTGCTGGCCGTTCAGGACGACATTGCGCGTGCCATTGCCGGTGCGTTGCTGCCGCACCTCGACCCGCGCGATGCGGCGGTGATCCCCCCCGCAACGATCGGCACATTCGATGAAGTCGCGCACGAGTTGTATTTGCGCGGACGACGAACCTTCTTCCTGCGAACCACGCGCGACGGCATCGAACAGTCTCGCGCCTACTTCGAGCAGGCTATCGCCCGTGATTCCACGTTCGCGCGTGCCTTTGCAGGTCTCTCCGACGTGTGGCTCCGACTGGCCATTTTCGGCTACGCTGCACCCGCGACAGCGTTTGCGAACGCAAAGCAGGCGGCCGACCGCGCGCTCGCTCTCGACAGCACGCTGGCTGAAGCGCATGCGACGCGTGGTCACGCGCTGTACGTTGCTGACTTTGCGTGGCATGCAGCTGAGCGCAGTTTCCTGCGCGCACTGGCGCTCGACCCAAGTGCGGTGTTTGCACGCGCGCCCTTTGCGATTGGCTTGGCCAGTCAGCGCCGATTCGACGAGGCGCTCGCGCAACTGGCGATCGCGCGAACAATTGATCCACTATCGCAGGCGATCAACAATGTGCTGGGCAGGGTGCAGATCTCGGCCGGACGCTACAATGAGGCTGTGCAGACCCTGAGTGGAGTCACTACGCTCGATCCGCAGCAGGATCTCGCCTGGCAGCAGCTTGGCCATGCGCATCTGCTGCGGGGAGAGCACGCGCTGGGCATTGCCGCGTTCCGGCGCGCTGCGTTACTCAGCGGCGCCCGTGATTCCGCTCATCTTGCATACGCGCTGGCTGTCTCCGGCAACGAGAGAGAGGCGCGGCGGATCGTGCAATCCCTCGAGGGATCAGCACAACAGCGAGACGGACTGGCCGTGCACCTGGCGATCGCCTACGCGGGACTCGGCGACCGAGATCGCGCCTTCCAGTGGCTTGAACGCGGATTCGCGCTTCGTGCGTCGTTCATGCTGGGCGTGGCTGTCGAACCTGCGCTGGTGACGCTGCACAGCGATCCGCGGTGGGCGGTGCTTCTGCGCCGAATGGACCTGTTGCCGGCGGGTGCACAGCGACAGTGATAGTCGTCGGTCTGACGGGGTCTGGAGTCTCGCCGACGCCGGGAAGCAGCTAAAGATTACGATCCGAGCGACCGAGACCTTGGCTGGAGTGGCGCGATACGAGCCACCGGCTCTCGTCTCATGCTCGTGAGGATTCATGCGCGCACCCGCGCACCGTCGCCCCGTAAGTTCCATCCAAAAACTGCAGGCACTTCTGGTCGGGGCATGTGCGCTCCTTCCCGTTGTTGCTGCAGCGCAGAACAGTGTGTCGGTGCCGTTCACCAACGGATTCATCGGAAATCGCAGCGCCTCGGCCGGCACCAGCAACAACGTGCTCACTTTCAGCACGCTTGGCATCGCCCGCATCTTCTTCATCCAGAACTCGTCTACCAATGCCTTCGAGATCCAGGGAAATGACATCCCCGGTATCATGCGCATCGTGCGCAGCAACGGCACGACGCTGGACCTTCCCGCCTCTGTGAATTGGCGAAACAGCGGTGGCTCCACGTACCTCATTGGCATCCTGCCGCGTCCCGCGTCCCCGTACACGTTCAGTTACGCGGGCGGTTCGATCCAGATCACTGACGGATCGGTGAACGGCGGTACGAGCGTGGGTGGCTATGTCGCGGCGTACACCGGCAGCACGTTGACCAACGGCGCAAGTACGAGCGGCAACGCAGCGCTGGGACAGGTCAGGGATGGGCTTAACGAGTACCTCGCCACGGTGCTGTCTTCGCGCCCACAGGGGCCGGTAACCGTGCACCCTCTTGCTACGTCGAACCCCACCCCGACACTCACGGGCAATGTGACGCTTCGAGCCGGCGAACAGCTCACCGTGACCGTGAACAACGTCCAGTACGGCACGGCCACTGCCGCTGCGGTGTCGGTCAGCGATGGCCAATGGTCGCTCACGCTCCCGTCGCCGTTGCCGAATGGCACCTATGATGTCGTGGCAACAGTCACCAACCTGGACGGCTTCACGCTCTCCGACGCCACCAGCAACGAACTGCGGATCGCGACCATCCTGACGCTATCCGGTAGCTTCACGGCCAACAACAAGGCCTACGACGGCACCACCTCGGCTACCGGCACCACTACCGCGCTCTCACTGCAGGGAGTGCCGGACGGTGCGACGGTAACCCTTGCAGGCGTCGCGCTCGCCTTCCAGACCGCGACGTCGGGTGAGGCTCGCACCGTTACGATTTCCGGAGTCACGCTCGCCGGAAACAACGCTGGTGACTACGCAGTGGATCTCAGCAGCGCGCCTACTGCCACCGCTGATATCACGCCGCGAATGCTCTCCATTGACGGCGTGTCCGCAGTGAACCGAGTGTATGATGGCTCTACAACCGCCACACTCACAGGTACCGCCACCTATACCAACCTCGTGACGAGCGAGAACTTCAGCGTGGTCGGCTCACCGGACGCGCAGTTCGCGACAGCGACCGTCGGCAACAACATTTCGGTCACGGTCACCGGCTTCCTTGCTCCCACCGCGAACTACGCGGTCACGCAACCCACAGTGCTGGCAAGCATCACGCCACGCGCACTCACGATCGGCGGCAGCTTCACTGCCACCGACAAGACGTACGATGGTAGCTCCGCCGCCATCATCAGCAGCAACGATCTTGTGCTCCTGGGGGTCGTTGCGGACGATGACGTTTCACCCACTCAGGTGGTGGCGCAGTTCGCTTCGAGCGACGTGGGCACCGCCAGGACCGTGAGCATTATCTCCGTCGCATTGCTTGGTGATCGCGCGCCCAACTATACCGTGAGTGTTGTCGGTGCCCCGACAACCACCGCCAGCATTATCAGCGCGGGCCCTGCGATGCTCACGGTCGGTGGAACACTTGTCGCCAACAGTCGAGTGTACGACGGCACAACCACTGCCACGGGAACGGTGTCGGGTCTTGTACTGCAAGGCATCGCGCCTGGTCATGATGTGCAGATCGGCAGCATCAGTCTTGCCTTCGCCGATGCCTCATCGGGGCAGGACAAGCTCGTACAGATTACCGGCATGACGCTGACGGGAAGCGATTCGGCCGCGTACGAGTTGCAGCTTTCCGACACGCCCACCGCCACCGCATCAATCACACCGCGCGCGTTGACCATTGCCGGCGTGTCGGTGCAGTCCAAGGAGTACGACGGCACATCAAGCGCCACCCTCTCCGGCACGCCCAGGTACGCAGGGCTTGTCGCGAATGAATCGTTTGCCGTGGCGGGACTCCCCTCTGCAACCTTTGCCACGCCCTCCGTGGGAGCGGAGCGCGCCGTCACAGTCCTTGGCTTTCTCGCGCCGTCCGCCAACTACAACCTTGCGCAGCCCGCAGGAGTCACCGGCGCCATTCTGCCACGTATCGTTACGGTGGCCGGCAGCTTCTCGGCCAGCAACAAGTTGTTCGATGGTACCACGTCGGTGCAGCTCGTACAGCAATCGCTCATCGTACTGAACGCCGTGTCGGGAGAGCTGCTCGAACTATCGAATGTGCTGTTTGCGTTTGCTACCGCCTCGGTAGGCAGCGACAAAGTGGTGAACGTGATCAACGCCACCCTCACCGGTGCAACCGCCTCCAACTACACACTCAGTCTTGCGGACGCCCCGCAGACCACCGCGAGCATTCTCGCGGCTGACCCGCCGGCCGCACCGCAATCGATAGCAGCTACCGAGGGTGACCGGCAACTTACCATCACCTGGACAGCACCCGCCGACGAAGGGTGCGCTACTGTCAATGGCTGGGTGGTGGAGTATCGCACCAGCGGAGGCGCGTGGATGCGGGTGACGCTTCACTCACGACTGCCGATGCGGACCACCATCGCTTCGCTTGCCAACAACATCGCGGTGGACGTGCGTGTCGCTGCAACGAATGACTGTGGCACGGGGCTCTTCGCCGCCGTGCAAAGTTTCACACCTATCGGTCCCACGACCACAGATACGGGCAACGGTGGCGGGTCTCGTCCCCCCTCGCTGTCACCTGGGCAGACTCGGGGTTCAAGCGGTGGACAAGTTCTTGATGTCAGCACGACAATCGAGCACGACACCACAATGCGGCTGACGGGCACAAGCTTCTCGCTTGCGTTGCTCGCCGTAGATGACGGAGGAGCAACAATACCGGTGGACACGCCGGCTGTGCTGCAGCTGGAGCACGGCGGTAAGGCGCTGACATCGGGAAGCGGCTTCGCCCCCGGCACAATCGTGACGCTGTATCTGTACGCCCACACCGGTCAGCCGATCCTGCTGGGACGCATCACTGTGCTCCCCGATGGCACCTTTGCCAGCACGGCAGACGTTCCCGCGCTGCCCGAGGGCAACTACACACTGCAGGTGAACGGTATCAACGACGCAGGCACTCTGCGGTCCGTTGCCGTGGGCGTGCAGGTGGCACCTCCGCCACCCGACCTTGTCTTGACCGCGGTGCCCAACACCAACACGCCAACTGTCGGTGATACGGTTTCCATCACGATCACCGTAACCAATCGCGGAACTGGGCCGGCCGTTGATGTGGTCATACCGCGCGCCTTCCGCGAACCGGGCTTTGAGGTGGTGGCGGCATTGCCACAACACGGCAGCTACGACACCCGCTCGCAGTCGTGGCATATCCCGCGCATCGAAGCCGGCGCTTCAGCCCGACTCGTGCTCACCGCCCTCGTGCAACCGCCCGCTTCGGAGTTCCTCCCGTGACGCTTCTCTTCAATACTCGTTCTGGTCGGTTGCGACGTGCGCGCACAACTCTGCTTGTCGGTAGCTCGGTGCTCGTGACGGCCTGTGCAGGTGAGAGCATGCTTGCGCCTCCGACTGGGGGTACCGAGAACGTGCAACTTGCGGCCAGCAGCCGGCAGCTCTCCAGTTTGGGCGATACACTTCGTGTTGACGCACTCGTTCGCAATGCATCGGGTGCGGAGTTGAACGCTGTTCCGCTGCGGTGGCAACTCTCGGCGCCGGGCGTGCTCGAGCCACTCGGTCATGGACTGTTTCGCGCCGTCGGCAATGGTCGTGTCATCATCACAGTCGCCGTAGACCCGTCCCACACGGGTGTGCGTCCGGGCGGCTATTACGCTGACGTCCGGGTCGATAGCGTGACCGTCAACGTGCAGCAGATTCCCGCACAAGTGCTGGCCCTTTCGGCGGATACACTATTTACGATGGTTGGACTGACTCGCAAAGTGCATCTGCGCGTCACCGACGCCCGAGGTCACGACATCGATCGCGACTTGCTGCGCGTCTCCTATCACATGGTTGACGCGCGCGTGGCAACGGTGGACAGCACCGGACGCGTCACCTCGGCGGCCGAGGGACGCACCGAACTTGTGGCGACTGCCAGCACTGCTGGAGGCGCTTCCACCTGGCAGCAGCCCGTCAATGTACGTCCGCGCGCGGCCCATACGTCGTGCATGAACTTCACACAGCGCCGCCGAGCGCGGGAGGCATGCGTCACTTCGAACTTCATAGTGCACGCCCCTCGCGAGATAACACCGTGATACGATCGCGATTCTGCATCTGCAGCGCTCTAACCTTGTTGATCTCCGTTGCTCCATCGCTGCAGGCGCAACCGCACGCGACACGGACCGGTGACTCGCACGAAGGATTTGAGTGGGCGCGCGTGTCGCTGACCGTCCGCAGCGGCACGTTTCACAGCACGGGCAACAGTGACGCGCACCGTCTGTTGGAGCGTGCGCTCACTTCGGGCCGGACAGCGTTCGAGCCCCTCGTGACCGGCGCGTCGCTACACCTGCCGATCTCTTCTCGATGGGGCGTTCATGCCGGCGTTGATGGAGGGCATCGCACCACGAGCAGCGAAAGTCGCGTGCGTCCGGCGGGTGAGATTGTGCCCGTACAGCAACGCACACAGTTTGCGCTCTCGTCGTATGTGCATGCAGGGCTCGACGTCACCGCGTGGAAATGGAGTAACCGCGCGTCGCTGGTGCTCACCGCCGGTGTGGGACGCGCCGCGTACAGGCTTCGGCAACACGGGGCGTTCATGGATCTGGATCGACTCGTCGTGTTCGACAACGAATTTCACTCCGCGGGCCGGGGGACTGTTGGCTACGGCGGCGCGGCGCTGGACGTGCCGCTCTCGCACTGGGCTTCGCTACAGGCCGACGTCAGACGGCAGGGCGGATCTGCGGGAATGTCCGGTGATTTTGCGGGATTCGATCGCCTGGATCTTGGCGGCACCCGCATTTCCGCCGGACTCGCGTTGCGCCCGTTCGCGCGCTAGCGCTCATGATTTCCCGTTAGAACCGCGCCCGTAATCCCTGTGCCGCAAACTCGACCGCTTCTCGGGCCGACGGCACTACCGCTCCCTGTCCAAAGAACTCATGTGCGACGCCTTCGTAGCTGCGAAGGCGAACGGAGACACCAGCCGCTTCCAGACGACTCGCCAGTGTGATACCGTCGGAGAACAGCGGATCGAACTGAGCTGTGCGGATTGTCGTGGGCGGTAACCCCGATAGGTTGGCGGCCAGGACATTCACGCGTGTATTCTGTGCGTCAGCAGGTGTGCTCAGGTAATGATCGAAGACCACCGCATCAGGGGTCGACTCAGCGGCTTGGCGGCTGCATGCGCGTTGTAACTCTCGGTATTCGTGTTGGTGCCGGCAATGGGGTATACCGCCAATACTGCAACGGGCATCTGCAGCGACCGGTCCCTGGCAGCGATTGCCGTCGACATCGCCAGGTTGCCGCCCGCGCTTTCGCCAGCCAGCGCAACGCGCGAGACGTCGCCATTCAGATCCCGACCATTTGCGACGACCCAGGCATATGCAGCATACGTATCGTCATGCGCTGCCGGGAACTTGTGTTCCGGTGCCTTGCGGTAGGCGACAGACACGACGATTGCGCGTGATGCGTTGGTCAGGGCGCGTGCCGAAGCGTCATATACATCGAGACTTCCAATGACAAACCCGCCGCCCTGAAAATACACGACGAGCGGAAAGGGACCGGCGCCGGCCGGCGTGTACACGCGCACCGGAATATCTCCACCGGGACCCGGTATCGTTCTGTTTATGACCGAAGCGACAGCCTCGGGAGCGGTGGACTGACCGCTCTTCTCGAGCAAAGCCTTCACTGCATCCGTCGGAGTCGGCTGTCGTCGAGCTTCTGCCGGCGTCAGCGTTTCCAGTGGCTTGCCGCCGAGCATCCCAAGCTGGTCAAGCACATCCTGCTGCGCGCGATTGGGGACTGTGGCGGTGAATGAACCCGAGCCAGTCACGCCGACCGCCGTGTCTCTCGTATCAGCGAGCGTGCCATCGGCCGATTGCGTCGTCACGCCGCGTTGCGTTCGAGGTCCGCATGCCGCAAGCGAAAGGGAAATGGCAGCCATCAACGCGACCCCCGCCATCTTCCGGGCTCCACCAACGTGCCCCGAGCGTTGATGATCAATTTCAAACATGCAGTCACCCGAACGTTGAGGAATGAACAGCGTGGAGACGCTGCGATTGCAACGTCTCCACGAAGTCAGGTAAAGGTCATCAGACGATGAACGGATCGACGATGGCGAGGACCTCTTGCATCGACAGCGGCTCGTCGTAGGCTTCCGTGACGGCCAACATCGACACCGACGTCACAGAGACTGCGTTGATCCCGCCATGCACGACGTTCGCTTCGCCGGCATAGACGGCTGCTGTGCCCGAAATATCCGTCATTTCGCCAGTGATCCAGCCCTTGCTTGGGGCCACGTCCATGAAGTTGCCTCGCAACCGTCGCACCTCTGACGCGTGTCGGGCCTCCACTGAATGAATGGTCAGGGCCGCCTGCAGCACGTCCTTGTACGGAAGAAGCGTCGGTGACTGTCCTTTGTACGCGCGCACCCCGGTGTCTTCGAATGCCTGTGCCACTGCCATGAACGTCGCGTAGTTGCGGAACACATCAGCAAACGGTCCCGAACCTGAACCGTTGCCCGCCGTGAAATCGAACGTCGGCTTTGGACGAGCGGAGCGTCCAAGGGTGTTGCGCAGAAACTCGACGTGCGCATTCTCGTGAGCCTGAATGGACTCGAAAATGGTGCGATCGCCTGCGGGAATCAGGCCAGGCGTTGCCAGACCGATGTTGTAGAACTCGGCTTCGAGATACTCGAGCACAAGCGCAAAGTTGAGCACAGCGTTGACGGCTGCGGGCAGACGGCCCTGCGCAAAGGCTGTATTGGCCATGCCCGCCAGTGCCACGGGCACCGACGCGATCCGAAGATCGGCCAGCACCGTTGCGCTCGAGACTCCGCCTTTGATCAGCGCATCTCGCCTTGAAACGAGGCGCGTCGCCAGATCTTCATCCAACGTCGCGAGCATCGTCGTTGACTGTATGGTCATGAAAATTCCTGGCTAGGTGTTTGTGGCAGTGATCTGATCTTCGATGAACGGATCAGCGGCGGCGAGCACTGCCTGCGGTGTGTTGGCGGGGTCGAACGCATTCGGCGCAAATGCGCCGGTGCGCGGAGCGAGCAGATCCCGGATCGCCGCCGCATGACGAGCTTCCACGGACACGATCTTTCCGGCAATGCAGAGAAACACCCCGCTGGACAGATATCGGGCGGCGCCGTTATACGCGCTCACTCCGAGATCCTCGAACGTCCGCGCCGTTTCCAGCACCCTCGTTCGGCTGTTGAAGTCTACCCCGCCGAAGTCGGTGTGAGCTTGCGAATCCGTGCATTGCCCAGTGCCGCCGCGAAGAAATCGCGGTGGGCGATTTCATGGTCCCGCAAGTCGGTCAGTACGCGCTGCTCGTTCGCCGAAAACAGGGAAGAGAGGCGCAGCGGACCGATGCATGACTCGGCCAGCCGCGACCACGGACGTAGTGCGCGAACTCAAGCGCAAGACTGCGTGCAGCGGCGCGATGCCGCTTCTGCGAGAAGTTGAGGCGGTTCAGTCGTTGGGGAAGTAGTACTCCACACACACCTCACACACGCCGTGCGACGTGCCGTTCGGAACCTGCTCGAGCCACGCCGGCACCCAGTCCCAACCAATGCCGTTGCCTCGGCGAACGAGACGACAGTGCGCACACTGCACGATAATGCCAGCGGGTGACTCGTAAAGCGCACGATCAGGCAGGTGAGGCACGCGCGCCTCCGTGTCGTGCGGACGGGAAGTGACAAGCGTGTTGATCACCACGAACCCGTCGCCGTTCTTTAGTCCGTACACCTTCATGGCGAACTGCCGGAACACGGTGGCACTGGAACACTCATACACGTGCGATACCGGCTGCTTCGCGGCGCCGGCGTTCGGCGCGAGTGCAAAAAGCTGCTCGTAAAAGGGCTTGAGTGGAGCAGCGATCACGTCGAGATATCGTTGCCCCATCCACGCCTGATTCGCCTCCGGCAGCGACGCCCCGTTCTCGAAAGCAAAGCGCACCCACGCCGGATTGATGTACGCAATCTCGCCGTCGGGGAACAACCCGAAAATGCTCGCCGGATGGACCTCGAGTTGCGCGAGGACGAAGTGCGGAGCCAATCGCTCGGCGAAACCTTCCGCCAGACGCAGCGGGAGAGATTCCTGATCGCTTGAGGTGCTGAGGGTCTGATTCACCGCAGAAGTCTGAAAGCGACGGGATGTCGGATGGGGCGAGATGCAATGGCACGCACTTGCGTGTCGTACACTGATTCTACCCCCGTGGGCAGCAGTTGAGCCGCGGAATCGGAGTTCGCGGTACCAGACTCTGCAGGTCTCGATCGAGAGCGTCGACACCTCGTTGCGCAACGCTGCAGTGCCGCGCGCGCAACGAGGAAAGGGATTGTTCAGGGCTCGTTCTCGTCCCTTTCTGCCGACGGACTGCTGAGCACTTTGCTGAAGCACCAGAAGGTGCCACCCCAGACGAGCACCAGCGATGTGGTCATGAAGATCCATCCAAGTGTGTTCATCGCTCAAGGACCTCAGTCTGCAGGGTTGATGTCGTCGATATCGACGCCGGCGGCGCGCAGTCGTTTCTCGCCAACACGTGTTACAACCACGAGATACGCGAGGATGCCTGCAATCGTCAGCATCGCCACGCGCGATCCAGTGCTCGACCATGACGCCTGCAATGATGCGCCGAGATTCTGCACAGTGAAGCCAACGAATACGATGATCAGGTACGCTGGAGCCACCCACTTCATCACGAACTTGAAGATGCTCGGCACGCGAATCGACGCGCCCTGATGCAGCTCTCGCCAGCCGCGATCGATGCCGAACACCCACGCGAAGTAGATGATCTGCACCATGGCCATGACGAAGATGAGGTACGTGCCCACCCAGAAGTC
Source organism: Gemmatimonadaceae bacterium (assembly GCA_041747275.1). Taxonomy (GTDB): domain Bacteria; phylum Gemmatimonadota; class Gemmatimonadetes; order Gemmatimonadales; family Gemmatimonadaceae; genus JAABRT01. The sequence continues at coordinate 10,715 of JBGTFN010000137.1, forward strand.
CACCGTGCTCCAGAATGCGCCACCGGCTGTGAACCAGAGCGTGAGCACCGCGCCGATCGTGCCGATGATCGCGATGACCGTGGTCGAGCGCGCGTGCGTCCAGTTGGTGGCTTCCTTGAGGTGCGCGATGGCCGGCTGATACATGGAGAGAGAGCTTGTAATCGCCGCGAGCCACAGCATGAAGAACCACAGCGCACCGATGATGTTCTCGAATGCGCCCATCTGCGCGAACACCACGGGCAGCGTATTGAAGCCGAGTCCGAACGAACCGGTCGCGACAGCTGCTGTGGTTCCGCTTAGGCCGAGGAATACGAACGCCGCCGTGAGCGTGATCATGCCGCCGAAGCCCACTTCGAAGAGCTCGTTCGTGGCACTGGCGGTAAGCCCGGATAAAGCGACGTCATCCTTGCGGCGCAGATATGACGAGTAGTTGATGATCACGCCGAAGCCCACCGACAACGAGAAGAAGATCTGCGATGCAGCGGCCAGCCACGTCTTGAAGTTGCCGAGTGCCGCGAAGTCCGGATTCCACATGTACCCAAGTCCGTTCACGACATTCTGGTCGGGAAACGCCGGGTCGGGTGTGCCGAGCGTGAGCACACGCACCAGTACGATCAGCGCGCACACGGCCATGATGGGCATGGCGAACGACACGAACTTCTCGATGCCTTTCGACAGTCCTCGATAGACGAAAAAAATGTTCACCGCGAACACAAACACCCAGCTGATGACCGTGTACAGCGAATCGCCCGTAAAGAGTGTGCCGTCTCCCGCCGAGCCGGTAATCGTGGCGTAGAAGCTTCCCGACGCCGCGGTCTGCTCAGCGATGGACGTGCCCTGCACGATGCCAATGCCGCCAGCGAGATACTTGAGGAAGTACGCGAACGTCCACGTCTCGATGAACACGTAGTACGTGGAGACACCGAGCGGAATGAGCACGCCCAGCACGCCGAAGTAGCGTGCGATGCGCCCTTTGCCGACGGCACCCATGATCATCGGCGCGCCGTGCAGACCCTTTTTCCCGCCGTAGCGACCCATTGTCCACTCCGCCCAACCGATGGGTATGCCCAGAAGGAAGAGTGCACAGAAATACGGGATGAGAAATGCGCCACCGCCGTTGTCAGCGGCCTGGCCGGGAAAACGGAGGAAATTGCCGAGACCGACCGCTGAGCCGGCGACGGCGAGGATCACGCCGAGCTTGGAACCCCACTCTTCTTTACGCTCTGACGACATGTTGCGAGGCGATTGATGTGAATGGATGGCGCAATGATTGCTGGGGCCTCTCGACACCGGCAAACACGGCACATCGCACGACCGCACAGCGGCCGTTCGAAGCATGCGATTTTATGGAGTGCTCCCCGCCGACTCGATGGCCGGCGAACGGAGATCAGCTGTGGATCGGTGGCGGAGTGGCGAAACCGAGCAACAGAGCGCCGCCCAGACGGCGGCATTGGATCACATCGCACCAGCTCAACGCGTCGGCTTGCAGGCAGTCGGGCGGAATGCGACGCGCGGCCGCGCATTCGGAGCCGGCGACGGGCGGGCGAAGCACCGAGCGCACTTCGGTCGACACCAGCTCGACCCGCTCACCGCTTCGC
>JBGTFN010000138.1:0-5917 GCA_041747275.1 Gemmatimonadaceae bacterium
CGGCTTCCTGTTGTACGTGATGAACGACCGGCGCATCCTCGGCACTGACGTGAATGGCGTGCGCGCGAACGTTGCGGGCGTTGTGATCGTGCTGATCACCCTGGCACTGGGCGGACGCGCGCTGTGGTCGGTGGCGGCACGGCTGTTCGGCTAACCGGCCGCAGTGTCACGGCCGACAACCGTCAACCGTGTACCGAAACCGTGAACCGTCCCGCGCCGAGATCGGCTGCACGGTTCACGGTTGCAGTTGACGGTTGACGGTTCGGGTATCCCTCGTCTTCGTCCGCGGCATCTTGGCTATCCCGCCGCAGTGTCACGGCCAACAACCGTCAACCGTGTACCGAAACCGTGCACCGTCCCGCGCCGAGATCGGCTGCACGGTTCACGGTTGCAGTTGACGGTTGACGGTTCGGGTATGCAACGCGATTCGCGTGTGCCTGATTACACTGGAAATAGCCCCTCGATCGACAGGTACCGCTCCCCGGTATCGTAGCAGAACGTCAGCACCCGCGTTCCATCGGGCAGATCGGGCAGTGTCTGCGACACCGCAGCGAGCGACGCACCAGACGACATGCCGATGAAGATCCCCTCTTCGCGCGCCGCGCGCTGCGCAAAGCGTATCGCGTCCTCCTCGGTCACCTGCACCGTGCCATCGATGGCACTCATGTGCAGGTTGGCCGGCACGAAGCCCGCGCCGATGCCCTGAATCTTGTGCGGTGACGGCGACCCGCCGCTGATCACCGGCGACTTCATCGGCTCAACCGCCAGCGCACGGAATCCGGGCCACGTCGCCTTGAGCACTTCTGCACAGCCCGTGATGTGTCCGCCCGTGCCCACGCCGGTGATCAGCACGTCCAAACCGAGCGGAAAATCTTCGACGATCTCCTTGGCGGTGCGATCCGCGTGCACGCGCACGTTCGCCGGATTGTCGAACTGCTGCGGCATCCAGGCATTGGGCATTGACGCCGCGAGCTCGCCGGCGCGCGCGATTGCGCCCTTCATGCCAAGCTCGCGCGGCGTCAACTCAAATGTCGCGCCATACGCTGCCATGATGCGGCGCCGCTCCACCGACATCGACTCGGGCATCACAAGAATGAGTGTGTAGCCCTTCACCGCCGCCACCATCGCGAGTCCGATGCCCGTGTTGCCCGACGTCGGTTCCACGATCACGCCGCCGCGCATGAGCGCGCCCGTCTTCTCGGCGTCCTCGATCATGGCTAGCGCGATCCGGTCCTTGATGCTGCCACCTGGGTTCGCGCGTTCGAGCTTCATCCAGACCTCCACGCGCGAGTCGAACATGCGCTGCAGTCTCACATGAGGCGTGCGACCGATGGTGTCGAGAATGGAGTTGGCGCGCATGCAGACCTCGTCGATGACACGTGGATGAACGTCAGATATGAAACTCGATGCCGTCGTCGGGCGGACGCGCGTCGATCGTGCTCTCGAACTGTACCCGGGAACGCGGCGGCACGCTGTAGGTGAGCCAGACGTTGCCACCGATGACGCTTCCGGCGCCAACCACCGTTTCCCCGCCCAGAATCGTGGCGTTCGCATAGATCACGACGTCATCCTCGATCGTGGGATGTCGCTTGCGGTCCGCCAGCCGCTTGTGCACGGCAAGCGCGCCCAGTGTCACCCCCTGATACAGTCGAACGCGATCACCGATGATCGTGGTCTCACCGATCACGACGCCGGTGCCATGATCGATTGCGAAGCCGCGGCCAATGCGTGCGCCCGGATGAATGTCGATGCCGGTCTCGCTGTGTGCCCACTCGCTCATGAGGCGAGGGAGCATGGGAATCTGCAGCGTATACAGCACGTGTGCGAGCCGGTGCACCGCCGTCGCCAGGAAACCCGGATAGGCAAGAATGACTTCGTCGACTCCATGCGCGGCCGGATCGCCCGCCGCGAGCGCATCGGCATCCTCGATGAGCGCGCTGCGCACCGCTGCAAGCTCATGCATGAACTGCGATGCGGCTGGTGCATCGTGAGAACCGTTGGAGACCGATGCGATAGTCTCCTCGAGCAGTCGCGCAAGATGATTGAGTTCGCGCTGCACCACTTCGGGTTCACACGCCGGTGCCGCACCGAAGTGGGGAAACAGGAGCTGCAACGCCTGGCGCGCTATGACTTCTGCGCGCTCGCGAAGATGGTGCGCGAATGGATGCGCCTTCCGCGACGCTACCACCAGATCGGCAAATGAGTCGTTCACGCGCGGATGGATTGCAGCTTCTCGGTCAGGGATTGCGCACTGTAGGGCTTGGGGAGAAATGCCGTGTGCGGCCCGCTCAGTTCCGGGTCGAACTCCAGCACATCCGTGTACCCGCTGCAGAATAGTACAGGCAGGGACGGCCGAAGGCTTCGCAACTGCTCCACCAGTGTCGGTCCGCCCATGCGCGGCATCATCACATCCGTGACCACCGCGTCGATGGTGTCGTGGTTCGCACGAAACGCGGTCAGCGCGTCCACGCCGTCGCGCGCTTCGATCACGTCGTAACCTCGGCTCATCAGCACGCGTCGCGCCAACCGCCTCACCGCATCCTCGTCCTCTACGAGCAGGATGGTGCCAGCGCTGGATCGGATCGCGGCGTGCGCACCCGATGGCGCCGATTCGACGTGACGCTCGGCGGCGGGCAACGTGATCGTCACCGTCGTTCCCTCACTCGGCGCACTGTCGATCTGCACCGCGCCGCCGTGCCGTGTGACGATGGCGTAGACGGTGGGCAAGCCCAGCCCGATGCCGCGTCCCGCCGTCCTGGTGCTGAAGAACGGCTCGAAGGCGCGCGCTCTGGTGTTTTCATCCATGCCCTTGCCGGTGTCGTGCACCGCAAGCGTCACGACGGGCCCCGAAGGCCCGCCGGGTCTTGCCATTGCCCCCGCAAGCTCCAGCGTTCTGGTGATGATGCTGACCGTGCCGCCATCCGGCATGGCATCGCGCGCGTTCATGGCAAGCGTCAGCAGCGCCTGCTCGAGGTGCGATCGATCCATCTTCACCGCGCATGCTGAGTCCTGCGCATCGAGCTGAAGCGTGATGTGACCACCAAGCACCCGCTGTAACGTGCCAGCAACCTCGCGCACTTCCTTCTGCAGATCGAGCAGTTCGGGCATGACCGGCTCGCGCCGACTGAACGACAACAGTTGTCGAGCCAGTGCGGATGCGCGCATGCAGGAATCACGCGCCTCGAGCATCGCATCGAACGAGAACGAATCGCTGGGCACAAAGGGCATGGCGAGGGTGATGTTGCCGCCAATGACGGTCAGCAGATTACTGAAGTCGTGCGCGATGCCGCCGGCAAGACGGGCCACCGCATCCATCTTCTGGGAGAACTGCAGCTGCGTTTCCGCCTGTCTCAACGCCTCTTCCGCGCGCGTCATCTGAATGGCCACCGAGGCGAGATCACGCGCGTCATCGAGCACGCGCAACTCGTCGTCCGTTGGCGCACGCGGCTCGCGCGAGTATTGCGCGAAAGTGCCCAGCACACGCTGCTCGCGGTCGAAGATCGGCGTGGACCAGCACGCGCCCAGTCCGTTCTCGCGCGCTACCGCGGCGTAGTCCTGCCATAGCGGATCGCCGGCGATGTCTGCTACAATCACGGGCTCGCGGCGATACACGGCGGTTCCGCATGAGCCGGCTTGCGGTCCGGTCGGCTGTCCGTCGATGGCGTTGCTGAAGGTTGGAGGCAAACTCGGAGCAGCCGCCGTGAACACATGCTCAGCGGTCGAGTCGACGAGCAGCACGGAACCGAGCGTGCCGGGCGACGCCTCCTCGAGCGTCTGCACCAGTCGCGTCAGCACTTCAGGCAGCGGCAGCCGCAGCGCCATCGCCTCGAGCACGTGCCGATGTCCGGAGAAGCGGGACATCGCGCGGGAAGCCATCGACAACAATTGCGCTGCGTCGGTACGAGCGGAATCCATTCAGATGCGAGGCTGCAAGGTGGGAGGCGTGACGTAGGTCACCCCTCAAACTGTCACCGATAGCGAGCCGATGCGCAAATGTTGTCGATTGGTAGAGTGCCCTAGGGCATTCCGTCCTCTTCCGCAAACGCTCTCAGGGCTGCGGCACGCGCAGATCTCAGAACGAGCCGAACTTGAACGTGATGGTGCCCGTGCCGCCGCTCAATCGGCTGTCGTTGACTCTCGGCAAGTCGCTGCCATCGACGTAGCGATAGCCGATGCCGATGCCCGTGCGGAACCATCTGGTCACGTTCAACTCCACATTCACCGCGGGCTCGAAGACGAACACGTCGGATTCCAGGCGCTGCGTCGCCACGCCACCTCCCACATTGCGCGTCGCTACGTAGCTCGCCTGTCCGCCGCCGAGCAGCCCGTAAAACGTGAGATGCGCAACGCGCGACGGACGCATGATGTATTCGAACTCGAGTCCGCCGTAGTCGAAACCGAGTGAACCGGCGTCACCGTTGTCGAACTCGAAGCCGGTGCGAATATTTTCGGTGGCCAGCGAATACCCGCCGCCGCCGATCACGAGTTGACGGTTGATGATAAGGCCGCCGCGTCCGCCCGACATGACCGCATCCTCACCCGCGATGCGCGTGAGCTTGACCACTGGTGCGCCGAAGCCGCCAAACTTTGTGCCGCCGCGTCGTCCAACCAGCGTTTCATCACGCTGTGCCTCGGCGGTGGAAAAAGCGATTGTGCACGACAGCACGCCGAACATGGCGGCGCGATGCATGAATGACCATTGCATGTGATGTATCTCCGTGAGATCGAGTGAACGTCCGTCCACCCTTCGTACGCGCGAACGCAAGCAGGGTTTCCGCGTACTCACACGGTTTCGATGTACGTCACCCGCGCTCGAGGGACGAGACGCGATCAGCCTCGGCATGTGTGACGTAACATTGCATTCCGACAGGGACGAAGCCCACCGACTTGAGCAATGTGCGATACCACGCCGCCGGTTTTGGTCGCGGCCAGTCGGTATCGCCGGTATACTCGTCGCCCTGCGCGAACAGCTCGAGGTAGGCAACGCCCGCCGCTCGCGATGCGACCTGGCGCAGCCCCGCGCGCAGCGTCGCCGCGTCGAGATAGTTGAGCATGCCCACGCACAACACGAGATCAAATGTTTGCTCATGTGCGATGAGCGCGTCGAGGTCTGTAATGCCGCCCTGAATCACACTTCGTCGCTTGCCATGCGCGCTCACGGCCCACTCGCTGGGATCGACGCCGCTGTAGTCCAGACCGGGACGTCTCTTGCGCAGCGCCACACCCCACTGTCCCTCACCGCAGCCGACATCGAGCACGCTCCTGATCTTGCGCTGCAGCACCCACTCAGTCAGATGCAACACGAAATCCACCTGACGTGCGAACTCGACCGATGTACGCACACGATGTGCAGGGTCGCGATACCACTTCTCGAAGTACGCCGCGTCGTAGCGCTTGTGATCCGGCCGGCTGACGCTCACAGAATGCTCCAGAACGATCGGTCGATATCGATTGCGAAGCGCCATCGGCCATCGCGCAATCCGCGCGACACATCAACGCGCAGCAAGTCGTAGAACAGCAGCGCACCAACGCCAGCGGACGGATACACTCCGCTGCCACGCGGCGACACACGTAAGTCGTCGTCGGCACCGCCGAGCATGACGGCCTGCGCAAACGGAATCAGCTGCGCGCGCGCCGGACTTGCACCGTACTTGCCCAGCGGAACCGAAATGAACGGGACCGGTATGCGCCACTCAGCGCGCGGCGACAGCACATAGCGGCCCGCGAACTCGTGAAACGCATATCCGGCACCCGACCACGGTCCGCCCGCCAGCTGCAACCACTGCGGCGCGATGCTTTCGCCGAGCGTGGCGCCGGCGCGTATGCCGAGCACCAGCACTTGTTCTCCGCGCATCGGCATCTCGGTTCGCACATCGGCTTCTGCACGAAACGCCCGCGCGTCCACGCGCACACCCGA
>JBGTFN010000139.1:0-45839 GCA_041747275.1 Gemmatimonadaceae bacterium
GCTGCAGGGGCCGCTGCAGGGGCCGCTGCAGGGGCCGCTGCAAGGTCCGATGCAGCCGCGCGTCCCGACGCGACGGCGAACGACCACTGGCTCACGATCGTCATCGCCAACGGCCAATGGTTCGGCGGAGCCTTTCGCATCGCGCCCACGGCGTCGCTCGACGACGGGGAGCTTGACCTCGTCGCCATCAGCGCTGCATCGCCACTTCGCCGCCTTCGACTGTTCGGTGCCGCGCTGTGGGGACGTCACACGGGAGCGCTCGAAGTGCGAACATCTCGGCTTTCAACACTCTCCCTGCACTTCGACACTCCCCCGCTGTTCCAGGCCGACGGCGAACTCTACCACTCCGCCAATACGTCGCTGCACATCCGAATCGTGAGACAATCGCTTCGCGTGATCGCCTGAGCGACGCCGGAGCTCCCGTTCGGCTTCACCCCGTCAGGCCCAATCATACGATCTTTCCGCCTGCTCAGACGCGTTCGGCGGTATGGCTGCCGCCGATTGGGCGAATAGCGATGCGCACGGGCCAAAGCGTCGGCAGCCAAACCGCCGAACGCTTGGTACCGATCAGCGAGGTCGAATGAAGGGGCCTGACGGGGTGAGGCCGAACCGGGGGCGTTGGCTCAGGTGCCCGGCGCAGCCAGAATCGGCGAGAAACCGGTCGCGAACAAAGCTTGCAGTGGTTCGAAGAGTGGGGACGGAAGCGCATCCCATGTAAACCACTCCCAACGCGCACACTTCCCGGGTTCACGCACACGCGGCAGGCCGTCTGCAGCTGCTGCGATCGCGAAGACGGTCAAATAATGCAGCCCCTCTTCTGTGAACACCGTGTTCACGTACGGGCCTTCGCGAACATCGTACACCGGCAGCCCCGTTTCTTCGAGCACCTCACGAATCGCGCACTGCGCGATCGTCTCGCCGAACTCGAGATGTCCACCGGGCGGCGCCCAGCTGCCGGCGCCGTGCGCTCCAAGTCGCTCGCCGAGCAGCACCCGCGTTTCACGCATCACCAGTACGCCTACGCCCACGCGCGGCTGACGCGTGCTCATGTCAGCGTCGGTTCAACATCTGCAGCTATGCGTCGCCCCAATGCCTGGCCCGCTCCACTCGTCTTACCATGCGACGCATGGCGACACGGTTGCGAAGCCCACGTGCCCGTTCCTGCGCGAGGCGCTCGGCCAGCGCGGGGCCGAGCTTCGATTCTTCGATATCTGCGAAGCCGTTACTGCGATAAAAGGGCGCGTTCCATGGCACGTGAGAGAACGTCGTCAATGTGACAGACGCGTGGCCCGCCTGCTCGGCTTCCAGCAACACATGCCGGAGCAGTGTCGCGCCAAGGCCGCGTCGCGCGTGATCCGGGTGCACATCCATTTCGCTGATGTGCAGCGTGTGGTCCACGACGTCGGCAATGAGGAACCCCACCGGCCGATCCTGCTCATCGGTCGCCACCCAGAGCCGATCGTTGCGCTGCGCCTCTGCAAACTGTTCCGGTGTGACAGTTTCGATGAGTTCGTCACGTGGCAGATCTTCCGGGGAGTAGATCGACGTTGCGGCGCGTTCGATCTCCGGCAGGGTGGCCAGATGACGCGGTGCAGCGGGCTTGACTGAATAGCTCATCGATCGACTGCTCTCCGGGATCGCACGAGGCCGCCGCAAGCGGTCTCACGCGTTCATGCATGAATGAAAGGGTGCTGCGACCGTATTCGCGGGATACTAGCCCACGTATGCGGCGCGTCAAGCGCCGATGCACGTCGGCTGACTGACGCTACGCATGACCTGAGTACTGTTCAGCTTGCAAAAGGGAGCGCTCGGAGGCAAGTCGGGTAGGAGAGCGGGCGTCGCACGTCGCGATGCGAACCATCCCTCAACCGGAGTCGCAGATGTCCGTTGCGAAAGTCACCGAAATTCAGTCCTCATCTCCCAACAGTTTCGCCGAAGCCATCGATCAGGGCATCGCGCGCGCCGACAAAACGCTGCGTAACGTCACGGGCGCATGGATCAAGGATCAGAAACTTGTCATCAAGGACGGCAAGATCACGGAGTATCGCGTGCTCATGAAAGTCACCTTCGTACTCGCCGACTGAAGAGCCTGCTAGCGGACTGCGCGCGATTGGAGTCACATTTGCCTTTCGCCCCCCCCGACGAACCTCCCGCAGCTCTTCCAGAGGAGAACGCGCGATGCGTGCATCCCTGCTTCACCTGACTTGCGCGGCTGCATTGCTGATGCCGCTGCAGGCGAGTGCGCAGTTGACCGAAGGTTTTGACAACGTAAACACGCTGCCCGGCTGGGTGCTGAAGAACAATAGTCAGCCTGTCGGGCTGTTTGGATGGAGTCAGGGCGTCGGTGATCCAACGGTCTTCTTCCCGTCATTTTCCGGCGCCCCCGATTCGTACATCGCGTCGGCATTCGACGCCGTCGGATTCCCCGAAGATTTCGACCCAAACTTTTCGGGAACGCTGAGCAACTGGTTGCTCACGCCGGAATTATCGCTGTTCAACGGCGCCACCTTTTCGTTCTACACGCGCGCAAGCGACATCGATCAGTTCCAATTCCCCGATCGCCTCGAGCTTCGCCTCAGTACCTCGGGCGCCAGCACTGACGTGGGCAGCGACGCATTGTCCGTCGGTGATTTCACCACATTGTTGCTGTCGGTGAATCCATTGCTTGGCGTCGAGTATCCCACTGTATGGACGCAGTACAGCACGACGCTCACCGGTCTGACGGAGCCAGTCAGTGGACGCTTCGCCTTCCGGCATTTCGTTACCAACGTCAGCGAGTCTTCGAACGCGTATTACATCGGCGTTGACGAGGTCTCGTATGCAGCCCTTCCCATGATTGTGCCGGAGCCCGGGTCGCTCCTGCTGTTCAGTGCCGGCATGCTCGGCTTCGCCGCACGGAAGCGCAGAGCCTGACGATGCGACAAACGGCGAGCCATTCCCCCCGGAGTTGCTCGCCGTTTGCGTTTGGGGCCCATTGCATGACATGCCCCTCACGTCCGGCCGCACCGCACACTATTACTTGATGAGCGGTCACCACATGGCAGGGCCGTTGCTCCACGTGCGTATTGCTCGCGGGAGGCTGCATGTTCCACACCGAACTCGGTCGACTGGCCAGTGTTGTGCTGGCGCTGGCCCTGGGCGCAACACAAGGACACTCGCACGTGCAGGACGATCCCTATTTGTGGCTGGAAGACGTCGAAGGCGAGCGCGCGCTTTCGTGGGTGCGAGCACAGAACGCAGAATCGCAACAACAGCTCGAAGATTTGCCGGGATTCGCAGCGCTGCGCGATGACCTGCGCGCGATTCTCGACTCCGACGCGCGCATTCCGCATGTGCAGAAGATCGGCGCACACTACTACAATCTCTGGCGTGACGCTGCCAATGAGCGCGGACTCTGGCGCCGCACCACGCTTGACGAATATCGCAAGCGCGAACCTGCGTGGGAAACCGTGCTCGATCTCGACGCGCTGGGAAAGGCCGAGGATGTGAACTGGGTGTGGGGAGGCGCGAGCTGTCTTCCTCCTGACTATCGCCGCTGCCTCATCGCACTTTCCCGCGGCGGAGCCGACGCCACCACCACCCGCGAGTTCGATCTCGTCGACAAGCGCTTTGTTGCTGATGGCTTCGTGCGACCTGAATCGAAGGGAGCACTCGACTGGAAGGACGAGCACACCGTGTACGCATACACCGATTTCGGAGCCGGCAGCATGACGCAATCCGGTTATCCGCGCACGGTCCGGGAGTGGAGGCGCGGTACGTCGCTCGCGAGCGCGACGCTCGTCTACGAGGGACGCGATGACGACATGTACATCGCCGCCTTTCATGACCATTCACCTGGATTTGCACGTGATTTCGTCAGCCGCACGATCGCGTTCTACAACGGTGAGCTGTACCTGCGCACAGCTGACGGCACGCTCACAAAGCTCGACGTGCCGAACGACGCCGAGAAGTCGGTGCACCGCGAGTGGCTGCTGCTGAAGTTGCGCAGTGCGTGGACGGTAGGCGACCGCACCTACGATCCCGGTTCATTGATCGCCACGCCTTTCGATGCATTCATGGGCGGCGATCGAACCTTCACCGTGTTGTTCGCGCCGTCCGAGACGACCTCGCTCGACGGCTACAGCTGGACGCGCGATCACCTGATCGTCAATACGCTCGACGACGTCAAAAACCGACTGCACGTGCTGACGCCCGCCGACGGCGAGTGGAGGCGACGCCCGCTGCTCGGCGCTCCGGATTTCGGCACCGTGAACGCGAGTGGTGTCGATCCGGACGAATCGAACGCGTACTTCATGACGATCACCGACTATCTCACGCCCACCACGCTGGAGATCGGCGAAATCGATCAGGCACCCGAGCCTCTCAAGCAGACGCCCGCGTTCTTCGACGCGACGGGATTGCACATCACACAACACTTCGCCACATCCGAAGATGGCACGCGTGTGCCTTACTTCATGGTCTCGCGCAATCAACTGCCGCTCGACGGTCGCAATCCGACGCTGCTCTACGGCTACGGTGGCTTCGAGATCTCACTCACGCCGGCTTACAGCCCGGGCGTGGGCTCCGCTTGGCTGACGAAGGGCGGTGTCTACGTCGTGGCGAACATTCGCGGTGGCGGTGAATACGGACCGCGCTGGCATCAAACCGCGCTCAAGGCCAACCGGAACAAGGCGTACGAAGACTTCGCGTCCGTTGCACGCGACCTGATCGCACGCCGCGTCACATCGCCGCCGCATCTCGGCATCGAGGGTGGCAGCAACGGCGGACTGCTCGTGGGCAACATGACAGTGCGGTATCCCGAGCTGTTCGGCGCAGTGGTATGCAAGGTGCCGTTGCTCGACATGAAGCGCTACCACCTGTTGCTCGCTGGCGCGTCCTGGATGGCGGAGTACGGCAATCCCGAGACGGACGACTGGAACTACCTGCAGCGATATTCGCCGTACCACAATGTGCGCGCTGACGCGACGTACCCGCCAGTGCTGTTCACCACTTCGACACGGGATGACCGGGTGCATCCAGGCCACGCGCGCAAGATGATGGCGCGCATGAAGGAGCAAGGGCATCGCGTGACGTATTACGAAAACATCGAGGGTGGCCACGGCGGCGCCGCGAACAACGCGCAGGCCGCCTACATGCAGGCGCTCGCGTACAGCTTTCTCAGGCAACAGCTTTTCCCGAGGGACTGAGAAAGCGTAGCGACCATCGCCAGCGCACAGCACAAGCGGGTGCATCGCGTTCCGAATGATTACGCGATGCACCCGCGGCACTGCGACAGCGAGCTACGGACGCGGCTTGGTGTAGATCTGTGATCCCACCACGCCACCCAGCACCGCGCCCGTGATTGCACCCACCGCGCCACCCTTCACCTTGTCGCGGCTTGTCATGATGCCAACGGCCGTTCCCGTCGCGCCGCCGATGATCGCACCGCGCTTGGTGTTTGATTCCGTTGCGGCGCCGCTGCCCGAGCCAGAGCCTTCACCGGATCCGCGATACACTGGACCAGACGACGACGGCGGCGCGCGGTAGATCACCCGCTGCGGCGCAGGTGCCGGCATCTGCTGCACCACCGGCTGCGGATAGCCATAGGGCTGCGGCGGATACTGCGGCGGGTACTGAGCCGGATAGGGCGCCGGATATCCCTGCGGCGGATACGGGGCCGGATAGCCGTAGGGCTGCTGACCGTAGCCCGCCGGATAGCCCTGCGGATACGGCTGTGCATAGCCCATCTCCATCGGGCTCACGTAACCAGGTCGCATTCCCGGCGCCGTCGACGCCATCGCCAGATCCGACTGCAACGCCGCATCAAGCCCGCGGGAGTCCTTGCCGCCACACGCGCTGAGAGCGATGGCGGCAGCGAGCACGGCGACCACCAGCAACTGCCGCTGCACTGAAGACCACTGCCTGGTCGATTCGAACGTAGGAACACGCATCATGCACCTCCCGAGGGATTCTGCTTGGCAGCCGGACCGGTTGCCGATGCCTCCTTCAAGTGCACAGCCCGTGCCACGGCCAAATCGCCCGAATCGCCGGTAAAATCGGCAGGAAACGTGTGACGGGTCACCGGACGTTGTCCTCTCGCAGCGTCATTCAGCGTCTCCAGCCGTGGACAGCTCCGCACTGCCTCGAAGATGCCTGCTCCCGGGGTGTCGAACGCTTCGCCCGCGTTCGGGGTATCTTCCGCGTTGGAGAGATCCCGCCCTTTCTCATGACCATTCTGGAGTCTTTACATGTTGCCTGCTCGTTATTCCGTTACCGCCGCCGCGCTCGTGTTCGCAGCTGCGTTTGCACCGTCGCTCGGCGCGCAGGCCGCGCCGCCCAATCTGCTGGCCGTGGGCGACATGGCGCCGGACTTCACGTTGACCACCGTCACCAGAGACGGACCCACCGCCAAGCCGTTCACGCTCTCCGAGCACCGCGGCGAAACGGTCGTGCTGGCGTTCTTCCCGAAGGCGCGCACCAGCGGTTGTACTGCGCAGATGCACACGTATCGCGACAAGTACGACTCGATGTTCATGAACGGCAGCAAGGTGCGCCTGATCGGCATCAGCACCGACAACGGCGCTGACCTCACCGCATGGGCCAAGGACGATGGTTTCCCGTTCGCAATGGGCGCAGACACGGACAAGAAGGTCGGCGCGCTCTTCAATGCTGCCACGGAGACGGGCTATCACAAGCGCTTTCTCTACGTGATTGGTCCGGACGGCAAGATCGCCTACGCCACGAATTTCCGCGCCATGGCGCAGGACGCGTATGACGATCTCGACGCGGCCATCAAGAAGGTCGCCCGCTGAGTCGTCCCGCGTCGCCGCACGTCGCACCTCACGCCCTGCTCGCCGCACTGCATCACGCGGCGATCCAGGGCGTGTCTGCGTTTCCGCGCACCAATGATCGGGTCCGGCAATGGCTTGCGGATCGAACAAGCCAACAACCGATCCGCATCTTCGCGCTTGGCAAGGCTGCACCCGACATGGTCCGAGGTGCGCTTGCTGCGCTGAGCGAACGAGGAACGACATGTGCCGGCGGAATCGTCATTGCGTCGCACCGACCTGCCGATGATGTGCTTCCGCTGCCGCTGCGAGTTGGTGATCACCCGCTGCCCGACCTCGGTTCACTCGCGGCCGCAGACGCACTAGCCACTGCAGTCTCCGAAGTGAACGCGGGCGATCACATCTTGATTCTGCTCTCCGGCGGCACGACGTCACTGTGCGCCGCCCCCTGCGCCGAGCTCGTGTCGCTCACGGGACATCCGGCCGACGCGCAGCAGCACATCGCAGACGCGATGGACCAGATGATGGCGCACGGTCTCGCAATCCATGAAATGAACGCGATTCGCCGCCGACTGCTGCGCTGGGGCGCGGGTCGACTTTCCACCGCGCTGCATGCGCGTGGTGCGGGCGAGATTCAGCTGCTGGCGATCTCCGATGTGATCGGCGACGATCCCGCCGTGATTGGTTCAGCGCCCTGCACCGCCGATCCGTTGCAAGCCGAAGATCTGTTGGCGCTCTGTGACGTGCACGGGTTGCGCTCCGCGTTTCACCCCACGGTCGCCCGCGCACTCGGACTCGCCGGAAGTGCGCACGTGGCTATTACAACCGCTCCGCCGTCACATCCGGCGTTCGAGCGAGTGCGCTACGAGGTGATCGCTGCGAATGCAGACGCATGCAGAGCAGTGTCTCTCGAGAGCGCACGCAGGGGGATCGAGCACGTGATCACGGCCGATGAACCGCTGCAGGGCGACGCGGAGGAGCTCGGTGCGGCGATCGCGCTGGTTGCACTGCGCTACGCGGAACGCCTTTTCGACGAAGTGCATGCTGATGCGCGCAGCGCACATCGTGGCATCCGGTCTACGCACAGCGCGATCCTCATCTGGGGCGGTGAACCCACCATGCATACGCTCGGACGCGACCGTGGTGACGAGGATGAAGATCTCGACCCCGATCGCGTCGCGCCGCTCGGCGGACGTATGCAGGCGCTGGCACTTTCCGCCGCGCTCGCGCTCGACAACACCGTCTTCTCGGAGCCCGCCGCCCGACGTATCACGATTCTTGCCGCAGGAACGGACGGCCGTGACGGCCCCACCGATGCGGCCGGTGCCATTGTCGATGCATTCACGCCGACGCTGATCCGACGTGCGGGTCGCGATCCCTTGCGCGACTTGCAGCGGCTCTGCAGCTACCACGCGCTCGATAGCGCCGATGCGCTCGTTCGCACAGGACCAACCGGCACGAACGTGATGGACGTCGTCATCGCGCACATCGGCGCCGGCGAGTCGTAGTCTTTCGAGGACCTGGCGCGCATATTCGCTAAGCCCTCCCCTCATCCTGCAGGCATGCCTCTCCGATCTTCCCGCCGCGAAAGCACTCGCATAGTCTCTGACGCATCGGCGTCGGGCGAGGCAGACGTGCCGTCCGAAGCAGCCTACCGTCGCAAGCCACGGCAGTCGCGCGGACAACGTCGGGTGGACCTGCTGCTCGACGCCGCCGCCGAAGTGATCGCCGAGCACGGTCTCGATGCGGCAACTGCCGAAGCGATCGCGCAGCGCGCCCACACGGCCAAAGGATCGCTGTACCAGTTCTTTCCCAATCGGGAGGCTGTGGTTGCTGCGCTGGCGCTGCGATTCGCTGACGAACTGCGCAGCATCCACGAGCGTGCGTTCGCGACCGATCCGCGCGGTCTCGACCTTGAACGCCTGATCGATCGCATCGTACGACCGCTCGCTGCGTTCCACGATCGCAATCCCGCCTTTCGTCGCGTGTTCATGACCGCCGACGCGCCGGTCGACTCCACGGGTGCCGCACCGAACCGCATCCGCGCGCAGCTCTTCGAATCCATTGTGGACCGGCTCGACCTGCTGTTCGCCGCTCGCAATCCCCGATTGCCATCTCGCGAGCGTCGGCGAGCCGCTGTGGTGTGCGCAACGATCGGCCAGGCACTGCTGGCGAGGCGGGATCGTGCACAGGCAGCCGAGAAGAAGCCCTTGCTCGACGACCTGCGACGTGTGCTGCATGCGTATCTCACGCCGCTGCTCGATGCACCTGTCGCGCCCGCCGCAACGCCGGAGAAACGCTCCATGCCGCGTGCTCGGGCGGCTGCCAGTCAAAGTGCAAGTGGAAGTGTGAGTGAAGGTGCGAGTGGAAGTGCGAGTGGAAGTGCGAGCTCGCGCACGAAGGCAAAGCCCTGAGCGTGATCGCGGCCTACCACCAGCCCGCTCACTTAGCGATCTTTCGCTGTTCCGCGCCTATCGATGCGCGCAAGCTCCGACTCGCGCCCCCAGTGCCATGTCCCGCTCCGTGTCCGTCGGTCTCGTTCAGGAGACCGCCAGCGATGATCGCGTTGCCAATCTCGAACGCACGATCACCAAGATTCGCGAGGCCGCTTCCCGCGGCGCGCAGATCATCGCGCTGCAGGAGCTCTTCAATGCGCCGTATTTCTGCAAGTCCCTCAAGCTCGACCGCTTCGACCTCGCGGAGCCCGTCTCCGGTGAGACGATCACCACACTGCAGGCGCTCGCATCCGAGCTTGCCGTGGTGCTCGTGGTGCCCATCTACGAGCGGCAGGCGGCGGGTCTCTACCGGAACTCGGCCTGCGTAATCGATGCCGACGGCGCACTGCTCGGCACGTATCGAAAAATGCACATTCCGCACGACCCGCTGTTCGAAGAGAAGTACTACTTCGCACCAGGCGACGTGACGGCCGACGAGCGCACGCATACGCACCCGGGCATCAACGGTTTTCGCATGTGGCGAACGAAATACGCCGACATCGGTGTGCTCATCTGCTGGGACCAGTGGTATCCCGAGGCCGCGCGCATTTCCGCATTGCTCGGCGCCGAAATCCTGTTTTATCCAACGGCGATCGGCTGGCATCCGGCCGAGAAATCGGAGTTCGGCACCGCGCAGGTCGAGGCGTGGCGCACCATGCAGCGTTCGCACGCGATTGCCAACGGTGTGTTTGTCGCGTCACCCAACCGCGTTGGACTGGAGCCCGAAGCCGGCACTGATGGCATCGAGTTCTTCGGCCAGTCCTTCATCGCGGATCCGTTCGGGCGCTATCTGGCACAAGCCGGCACGGGGCCGGAAGTGCTGGTCGCGAAGTGCGATCTTGGCCTGATCGAGGAGACGCGTCGCAACTGGCCGTTCCTTCGCGATCGTCGTATCGACGCCTATGCACCCATCCTGCAGCGGTGGCTTGGCGCGTGAGTGGTGAAAGCGTGCACCACGTGAGCGGCGAGAGCGTGCATATCCATGGCTCATCACCACGCGGCCCGTTTCGCATGCCGGCCGAGTGGGAGCCGCACGATGCGACGTGGATCGCGTGGCCACATCACGAACCGGACTGGCCTGGGAAGTTCGAGCCGATTCCATGGGTCTACGCCGAGATCGTACGCGCACTCGCAACATCGGAGCGCGTGGATATCGTCTGTCACGACGACGCTGTGCGCGAAGACGCTGGTGCATGTCTGAGCATGCATGGCGTATCGCCAGATGCGTACCGATTGCATCAGGCACCAACCGATCGCGTCTGGCTGCGTGACAGCGGACCGACCGGCGTGCACGATTCCATCGGACTCGTGTCGCTCATGCGATGGGACTTCAACGCCTGGGCCAAGTACGAGAACTACGAGAACGACCGTCGTATTCCGGAACTCGTGCATGTCGTGAGTGGATTGCCGATCGTCGACGCGGTGCGTCCGGACACAGGTGCGCCGCTCGTGCTCGAAGGTGGCGGCATCGAGACGGATGGACTCGGCACGATGCTCGTGACCGAGGAGTGGTTGCTCTCCGACGTGCAGGTTCGCAATCCGGGGCTTGGCCGCGCGGAATACGAAAAGGTGTTCGCCGACACGCTGGGCATCTCACACACCATCTGGCTCGGCGAAGGGTGCGTGGGCGACGACACGCATGGCCACGTCGACGATATCGCGCGGTTCGTGGCGCCGGGCGTGGTCGTGCTTGCGCATGAGGAAGATTCGTCGGACGACAATCATCGCAGGTCGCTGGACAATCTCCAACGGCTTGCGACGGCTCGTGATGCGAGAGGCGAATCGATCCACGTGGTGACGCTGCCGTATCCGCGTCCCGTACTCATGGACGGACAGCGATTGCCGGCGAGTTACGCAAACTTTTACATCGGCAATCGTGTGGTGCTCGTGCCCACCTTCAACGATGCAAAAGACCGCATTGCGCTCAACACGCTCGCCGAACTTTTCCCCACGCGTCAGGTGATCGGCATTCACGCCGTGGACCTCGTCTGGGGACTCGGCACGCTACACTGCCTCACGCAACAGCAGCCGTCCGCACGCACGCCGTGACCAACATGCCAGACGACCAGCAGGAACAGAATCCGACGCCCGCCGTCGCGGCCGAACCACCCCTCAGCGAGTTCGAGACACGACTGGCCGTTTTCATCGGGCCGCGTTGGGAGTCCACGTATCGCCGAAAGCTGCGTCCGTTTCTTGAGGACCCCGCATTCACGCCCACCTGGAACTGGGCCGCCGCCCTCGCCATGCCTTTCTGGTTTCTCTACCGGAAGATGTACCTGTGGTTTGCGGCCTTCGTCTTCGTGCCCGGCGTGTTGTTGCAGTGGTTGGTGCCAACCGATGTGCAGCTCACGCCGGAGAACATTCTCGAGCCGCAGAATCGACAGTTGTTGCTCATGCGACTCGCCATTCAGTTTTCGGCAAGCCTCGCAGCCGGAGGCGCGGCGAACTGGATGCTTTTTCGCCGCGCCCGCACCGCCATCCGCGTGGTCGGGATGCAGCCCATGTCCTCGAACGAAGCACAGGAGCTGCTCCGCCGCGTGGGAGGCACGAGCCGTGGGCTCACCTTCACCATGCTGGCGCTCTTCGTGGTTCTGGGGCTCGCAGGGTCCATGGCACTCGCCACGCCTTGATGCGCAGACGGTCGCCCAAAGGAGCGACCGTCGTGAACCACGCGAGAAGCGAGCGCAGGGTCTGCGAATTCGCTGCTATCGCCCGCCGCTGACCGTCACGAGCTGCGAGGTGCTATCCACCGAGGTCGCGCCTTCCAGCGTAACCGTGAGGCGATATTCTCCGGGCGGCACTTCCGGCCAGGTAAACTGCACTGCGCGGCCCGGCAGGCCATCTGGTCGCCCGGCATCACTGAAAACGATGGAAACCGGCGTCATCGCTTCCGACAGCTTGAGCGCGTTCCCTATTCGCTGCAGAAAACTCGCACTGGTTCGCGTTGCGCGCACCGTCACCTGCAGCGGAGCCTCAGGCGACACGGGCACGTACGTTTCCCAGTACAGGCCAAACGAACGCCCCGGCAGGATGTCGTTGCTTCCCCATGCCCGCCCCGCGACGCTCTCGAGCGTTGGTGTGGGACCCGCATCACCGCCGGCCAGCAACAGCATGTCACTGACGCGCACCCCGTTCTCCAAGGGCTGCACCGCCGTGCGAACGCGCGCCGCGCGATTGGAACGCTGACCAATCACTTCAAGCGACAGCAGGCCCGGCTGCGTGCCGAGTATCGCAAACACCGCACCGTTCGCCGACGCGCTGTCGATCACTTCACGAGATGTCACCTTTGCGGAATCGTCCGCGATAAAGAGTCCCGCACGATACGGACCCGGTCCCATGCGCAGCTCACGCATCAGGCGCCATGCTCCGGCAACGACGGTATTGGTGCCACGCTTGAACCGCGCGATCTGGTGCGGCAGCTCTCCAAATCCCGTTGCATAGCGCGTCGCGTAGCGCATGCGCGCATCCTTGCGATCGGCGTCGAAATCCTTGACTCTGGTCGACAGCGGATTCGCGATCGCCGAAGCTGACGGCATGAAGTCGTAGCTTGGCGTGGGCTCATGCCCGATGATGCTCGGTGCGCGTGGATCGAGTGCGCCAGCCGTCTGCATGGACCATGCAGTGGGCCAACCGTAGCGCACTTGAATCGCCGGTATCGATCCGTCGAACGCCATGTCGTACGGAATACGACCCTGCCCGTGCACCATCGAAATGATGTGGCGCGAAAGGAGCTCGTTGCGCGCATCGTTGGCGGGCAGCATCCAGAGCGGCTGCGCCAGGCGAAGAATCAGATCATTCTGTGCGCTGCGCGCCGCACAGCTCTTCGCGCCGTACACATTGTGCATGGACTCGGGCAGCCACGGCCGCAAATCGGTCATCGTGCACCGCATGGAATCCGGCATGGCCGCCAGAGCGCGGTCGAACGCCGTGGCGGATTCCTCGTGCTGGTTGGCCACGTGCAACGCGAGACCGCGCAGACCCGCGCACCACCAGGCCGTGCCACCGCACTCGCGTGCTGCGTCGATGGCAAGTGGGATCTTCTGTTGCTCGATTGCATATCGCACGCGCATGCCCGCGACCCAGTCGTCCGTGGGATCGACACGAGCCGCCTGCGCGAGCAGATCGAGCAGTCGGTCGCGTTCGATGATCAGGTCGGTGCGTTCGGCGGGTGGGGGAACGTCGCCATTGTTGTTCCAATAGCAGAGCATGCCAATCTGCACTTCACACGAGGCATTCGCGCCGCCGTTGTAAAAGCGCAGACCGGCCCGTCGATTCCGCTCGAACGCATCCTGTGCCGCGCGAGCCTGCGAGCCCTCCGCGGACACCGTTGCGGTCGCGCCGAGGGCCACGCGTGTGCCCACAACAACTGAATCGGCGCGGGGCGGCGGCGGTGAGGTGTCGCCGGATGCGCCCTGCGCCGCTGCGGCGGACGGAAGCGTCACCACAGTGCACAAAAGTGCGGTCAGAGCAGACCAATGAGGAAAACGCACAGGCAGCATCCCGATGAGGGTCACGGACACAACGGCCACCGGGGGCGACCGGACACTAGAAAATAAGCTTCACGCCCGCGCTGAGTGCCCAGTTGTGCGACAGGTTTCCTCGAGAGGCTACGCCCACCGCTTCCTGAGAGTCGAAGCGTCCGATGTAATCCTTGGCCTGGACGCGCAGCGCGAAGTTCCGGGCGAAGCCGACATCCACCCCTACCCCGGCGGAGTACATGAGGTTCGTACTGTTCACGGAGAACAGGCTGTTCCGCATGTTGTTGGTCATGCCGCCCACGCCACCCTGCACGAATGGTGCGATGCCCGACCGCGACTTGGACAGCCCGCCGAGTTCGAGACCGGCGTCGTACACCCACAGGCTGTTCGTGCCGATGTTCACGCCGCCGATGATCGGCACGCCGACGCGCACATCGCCCGACGCATAACCGACATTGCCGACGAGCGAGAGGCCGGAAACGAGCGGAATCGCGAGCTGCGCTCCAACGATCGGCGCGTTCGTAGTGGACAGCGACGTACCGACGGGACCGTCGTACCACTGTCCCGTGACGAGATAGCCGGCATACGGCGTGATGGAGCCGCCCTGACCGAGCGTACTCTGCGCCGAGAGCGAGGACGCTGCGAGCAGCAGCAGAGAAGTGGCCACCGCACCCGCCGCCACGCGACGCATGACGGACGCAGGGCGAGACGCCGCGAGAGCGACGGAGCGGTGGGCCATGCGATGCGACGCGCGCGTATGGGGCGAGCGGTCAGTGATCGCGAGAGTGGAACGGACGTCGGCTTCGAACGAAATACGGGTCATGTCGCCCTCCAGGCGTAGCAGATGCCTGAAAAGGGTGGCATGTCTCGCGCCAACGCGCCGACGATCATGGCAACGATTGTAAACTCTTGTCCTCAAACCACTTGGCCAAAACCGGCAAAGAGGGGAACCTCGCGATTGTCATCTGGCAGGGACAGTCGCGAGCGCGGTTCCGGTGGCACTCTTCCCTCAGACAAAACCGCGCGCTGGTTGACGGTCGTCGACTATGCCGGCGGCGGAGACGAGTTCTGCTGCCGCAGCTCAACCGGCACAATCGCCTTGCGCATCTTGAGATTGAGCATCTCCACCAGCACGGAAAACGCCATCGCGAAGTAGGTGTAGCCCTTCGGAATGTGCTGCCCCATGCCTTCCGCTACGAGGTTCGTGCCGATCAACACCAGGAATGACAGCGCCAGCACCTTCACCGTGGGATGCTCCTCCACAAAGTCGCTCACCGGCGTCACCGCAACGAGCATGAGACCGAGCGCAATTACGTTGGCGGCCACCATGATCTCGATCTGATCCACCATTCCGACTGCCGTGATGACGCTGTCGAGCGAAAACACGATGTCAATCACCATGATCTGCGCAATGACGGCATTCATGGACACGGCCGCCTTGATCACCTCGTCGGTGGTGGCCGTCTGCGGCTCGAGCTTGTGATGCAGCTCGAGTACGGCCTTGCCGATCAGAAAGAGGCCACCGAACAGCAGAATCAGGTCCCGCCCCGCCCAGCCGCGACCGAACAGTTCGAACACCGGCTCAGTGAGTCGCGCAATCCACGCTATCGAGAAGAGCAGCGCGAGTCGCGAAACAAAGGCGCCCATCAATCCGAGTTTTCGCGCGCGCGGCTGCTGCGCCAACGGAAGACGAGACGCCAGAATGGAAATGAAAATAATGTTGTCGATGCCGAGCACGATCTCGAGCAACGTCAGCGTGAGCAATCCGATCCACGCGTTCGGATCCGACAGCCATTCCATGGGAAGACTCCAAAGAGGTTGTGCGCGACGCGGTCACATCGCGCGCACAATGATTACTGACGGCAGCGCGCGCTCGGGTCCTGCTTTGGCTGGTCGACCACGGGACGCTGCGGCTGGTTGGCCACGAACGTCGCAAGATCGTGCAGGTACTGCGTCACGCGCGTGTACTTCGGGTATTCGATGTACTGCGGCTCGTCGGTGACCTGATGGTAGTCTTCGTGAATGCTCGTGAAAAAGAACGCGATCGGCACACCGTACCGCGCGTAGTGATAGTGATCGCTTCGGCAGTAGAACTGTTGCGGGTGGCCATCGGCGTCGAACTCGTAGTCCAGCACGAACGGCCGATCCTGCTTTGCATTCACGTCGCGCACCCACTTGTCATACTGCGACGACAGGCGTCGGGGACCGAGCACCGTCAAAAAATCCTGACCGCCCCCTTTCACGTCATTCGCACCGCCGCGCCCGATCATGTCGATGTTGATCTGCGCTACGATTTTGGCTCGATCCACCGTCGGATGGTCCATGAACCATTCCGAGCCGTTGAGTCCAAGCTCTTCCGCCGTGTGCCACACCAGCAGGATCGAACGCTTCGGCTTCACGCTGGCTGTCGCAAACGCCTCGGCGATTTCGAGAAGGGCCATGGAGCCCGAGCCGTCATCGTCGGCACCGTTGTTGATCGAATCCTGTCGGGCAGGGCGAAGGCGACGCAACGAGTCGACGTTCACTTTCACGCCCGCCCGCATCGACGGAGTGATCGGCGCATTCGGGTCGCGTCCCGAGGCCGCCCACGCCGCCTGGTTGAACGCACGCAGGGAATCGTGGTCGACTGCGCGACGCGCGATGCCGACGTGATCGCTGTGCGCTCCGATGGCCACATACTCGGCGCGCAACGATGGATCGCTGCCTTCGATGACGGCGATCACATTGCGTGACCACACCGTGTCCGAACGTCCTGTTATTGGAACGCGCTGGAAGTATCCGTTCTCTCCCCTGGGCGTGATGCCGAGTCGCGTGAGCTCACCCACGATGTAGGCGAGCGCCTTGTCGTGACCGGGTGTGCCGGCCGCGCGCCCTTGCATCGAGTCATCGGCGAATATGAACAGCCGCTTGCGCAGGTCGGCCTCGGTGATCGACGGGGAGTAGCCGGAGTTCGGCTGCGTCGAGGCCCGCGCATTGGTGGACTGTGCACACGCGTTGAGCGACGTCGCGGATAGCGCCGCGAGCAACAGGGCGCTCCGGCGTGCGCTCCTGGCAGGGGACTGAAATACGTTGATCGAAGTTGTCACGTGACAGCAGTAAAAGGTGAAGAGACGCGGCATGAACGATACCACGCGCCCCCTGGACAGAGGTACCTTACCCTCATGGTTTCCGACTCTCCGGCGGCGAACTCCGCCGCTACTCAAAACACCACGTCGCCCCGCCCCGCCGTCGTATTGCTCAGCGGCGGTCTCGACTCGTCCACCGTGCTGGCCGTGGCTCGGCGGGACGGGTTCGTGCCGCACGCTATGACCTTTCGCTATGGACAGCGCCACTCTCACGAAATCGACGCGGCAACGCGGGTGGCGGCGGCAAACAGCGTGGCGCAGCATATCGTCGTGGACATCGACCTGCGCCAGTGGGGCGGATCGGCGCTCACCAGTGATGTCGCCGTGCCCAAGGACCGCGACATGTCGGCAGCGCACGACATCCCCGTGACCTACGTGCCGGCGCGCAATACGATCTTTCTCTCCTTTGCCCTTGCCTGGGCAGAAACGCTCGGGGCGACGGATATCTTCGTGGGCGTCAACGCGCTGGATTATTCGGGATACCCCGATTGCCGGCCGGAGTACCTGCGCGCATTCGAGCACATGGCCAACCTCGCCACTCGAGCCGGCGTGGAGGGCACGCAGCGGCTCACGATTCACGCCCCACTGCTTCAACTCACCAAGGCGGGCATCGTACAGCTTGGCCAGTCGCTGGGCGTGGACTATTCCATGACCACGAGTTGCTACGACCCGGCAGATGACGGCAGCGCATGCGGGCACTGTGATGCGTGCCTGCTGCGGCTCAAGGGGTTCAGCGAGGCGGGCGCGCGTGATCCGATCGCGTACGCAGGCGTAGAGTCCTCGTGACGTACACGGTCAAGGAAATCTTCTACACGCTGCAAGGCGAGGGTGTGAATGCCGGTCGTCCCGCGGTGTTCTGCCGTTTTGCCGGCTGCAACCTGTGGACCGGTCGAGAGGCCGATCGCGCCCACGCGGTGTGCCAGTTCTGCGATACGGACTTCGTCGGTGTCGGACCCGACGGTGGCAAGTTCAAGACTGCGGAGCAATTCGCGTCCGCCGTGCGGTCTCGCTGGCCTGGCAACGCGCCCGACAACGTCACGCCGTTCGTCGTGTGCACCGGTGGCGAGCCGCTGCTGCAGCTCGATCACGCCGCAATTGACGCGCTGCACGCACTCGGATTCGAAGTTGCCGTGGAGAGCAACGGCACTATCGCCGCGCCCGACGGCATCGACTGGTTGTGCGTAAGTCCCAAGGCCAACGCCACGCTCGTGCAGACACGTGGCAGTGAGCTCAAGCTGGTGTTTCCTCAGGACGGCGTCGCAGGCGATCCCGCGCACTACGCGGACATGGAGTTCGAGCACTTTCTTCTACAACCCATGGACGGACCGCAGCGCGCAGAGAACACGGCGGCGGCAATTGCCTATTGCCTCGAGCATCCGCGGTGGCGCCTGTCGGTGCAGACGCACAAGGACATCGGCGTGCGGTAAATCATGTGTTGGACGCGCGCAGCATGTGCCTGGCCGATCGCTGACGAATGCGTCGGACTACACGCCGCGCGCACTCTGGCCACGCACGCTCTGCATGACCGACTGCAGCGTATTGCCCCGTGCGAGTTCTCTGATGCGCGCCTCGACGCGCGGGTACATCGCCGCACCGTCGCTCTTGAGTGTATTGAAGAGCGCTTTCAGGTCTGCCGTGGACATGGTGCGATCCTGCGCGTAGTACTGCAGCGCCGCATGACCGAGCGCATAGGTCGTGGCGAAGGTGACGGCGCCACCAGCCGCCATTCCTGCCGCGCCGCCGAGCGCACCGCCGAACAACGTACCGGCCAGTCCGCCAAACGTCTTGCGCACAACCGCTTCCATTACCTGCGCGGCGACGCCGATGCCGAGCGTCGCCACCAACTCCTTGACGTGCGGTCCATCCGTCGACTGACCACTGCGCTGTCCGATCGTGTGCACGAGCCGCAACTGCAACGGCAGGATGCCCAGGTTGGCGAGCCGATCGGGCAGCAGTTCAAGCGCGGCTGTCAGCATCGCCTGATCGAGGATGAAGGCGTCCATTGACTGTTCTGATTGCGCGCCAGAGGCAAAGGACTGGGCGCTCGTCGCGCCTCCCGAATCGGCGTTGATCCACTGATCGACTGTGCCGACGGCCGAGGCCGACGTCGCATCGAAACGCGTCGGGTCCACGTCGAGCGTATGCGCCAAACTGCGCAGGAACATCGTCTCCTTGGTGTTTGCGTAGCCATCGGCATGCACCACGTCGACCGCAACCTGATACGCCTCCTCGCGCGCCGCGCTCGTGTAGAGCCGGCGTGCCACCTGCGCCGCCGCGGCGGCCGGGCTTGACCCGACTGCGAGCACGATCTCATCGCTGGCAATTCCCAGGCGCTCCACCGTCTCCTTCACTCGCGCCTGCTCTTGCGCATTGCTTTCGCCATCAGCGAGGGCGGCCAAGGCTGCAATGGTGGCGACGGCTTGTGCAGACTGCTCGTTCATGAATCAGCTCGCGGTTGCTGGTGGTTCACGGCTTCACATTCGCCAACTCCGCACGAACGATATCCCGGAACTGCGCCAGCGGAACCGCGCCAAGCACGCGACGATCGCCCGGGAAAATGAAGGTGGGTGTGCCGTAGATCTTTTTCGAGAGCGCGACGGTCTTGTGCGCCCGCACGCGCGGCCGCATGCGCTCGCTTTCCACGCATGCGTCGAACCGCGGTCCGTCGAGCCCTGCTTCGCGCGCGATGGTCGCCAACGCCTCGGTCGACGAGCCGAATCGGCTCCAGTCCGACCGCCGTGCCAGCAACGAGTCGTGCATGCTCAGGTACCGGTTCTGCTCCGCGGCGCACTCCGCCGCCTCCGCCGCGAAAGCCGAGTTCCGAAACGCCCCCAGCACGAACGGGATGGATCTCCACCGCACCCGACCTGTGGCAATGAACTCCTCGTGGATGCTCGCAAACGCCAGTTCATTGAACCGGGCGCACTGATCACACCCGAAGTCCAGAAACTCCACGATCTCGAGCGGCGCCGTGGGAGACCCGATCACATGTCCAAAGGGAGCCAGACTCTGCGCCCCCGCCACCCCTGCCATACGGGACCCAGCCATCCCCCACAGCACGACCAGAACCGTGATCCCACGCCGCATCATCCCCTTGGTCATTCCCA
Source organism: Gemmatimonadaceae bacterium (assembly GCA_041747275.1). Lineage (GTDB taxonomy): Bacteria > Gemmatimonadota > Gemmatimonadetes > Gemmatimonadales > Gemmatimonadaceae > JAABRT01. The sequence continues at coordinate 19,973 of JBGTFN010000139.1, forward strand.
CCATCTCTCCTATTTCAGTTCGCTTCGCTCCCCCGACCTTGCCCTTACCCCACTCCCGCTCGCCTCGCTCCTTCTTCGCGCGTTCGCGCGTTCGCGCCCCCTGCGCCGTCCGGCACACCTGTCCCCCAAAAACCAGTGCAAATCTCTGTCAACGGTCAACCGTCCGCCCAAGCACAATCGGCGTTAGCGAGTTACGTGTATCACAAAGAAACGAAATTGGCCCCCTCCCGGGGGTGACGCGACTCGCTCTCCGGTGGTAGGTTCTCTCATCGCCGAAGCATGGTCCTCGAGTTTCACCGGGGGCCCGTGGCCACACCTTTCACCCGCCCGACGTGCCCCTTTCACCTGCACGCCAGCGCTCCACGATTGCCAGCCTCGCGTTTGCGCTTGCCGCCCTAGCGGCCGCATCGCCACTTTCGGCACAATCCGGAGCTTCGTCCGCGGGCGATTCGCGCCCCTCCCTCTTCGAAACCAACGCTTCCGCCGCACCACGACTCGCCGTGGACGCCGAGCGTCCGCGCGCGTTCGCCGGCTTGGCTGTTTCCGTTGGCGCCCTGCGTGACTCGCTCGTGTCGCGCGCGCGGCAGAGCATCGGCATCAAGTATGTCTTCGGCGGCAATGATCCGCTGCGCGGCCTCGACTGCAGTGCGCTCATCAAGCACGTGCTCTCCGCCTTCGATATCTCGCTCCCGCGCACGGCGCAGGAACAGGCCCGCTTGGGCCGGGCGATCCCGAAGGATCGCACGCAGATGAAGCCCGGTGACCTGCTCACTTTCGGCAAGGGCTCACGCGTCACGCATATCGGCATGTACGTCGGCGAGGGTCGCTTCATTCACGCCAGCACGACACGCAAGCAAGTCATCGAGAGCACGCTGGATCAGACCTCGTCCTCCCTCATCAAGCAGTGGAAGGGCGTGCGACGCGTGATCGACGGCGACCTGGTCGCCTCACGGCATGACAGCGTGTTTGCGATGCTCGACGCCGTTCGCGATTCGCTTCGCGACTCCGTCCCTGATTCACGCCACTGACCCACATCGCGAGTCCCGAGGCGGAGCTTTCCGCCGACTTCGCGCTTGCCAGCGCGCGATTCCTGCCGCACGTCGTCGACGGGCACCCGTGCGGCCGCATGCATGGCCACACGTTTTCGATTCGACTGGTTGTGCGCGGTCCCATTCATCCAGTGGCCGGTTGGGTAATGGATTTTGCTGACATCCACGCTGCCTGGGCGCCGGTGCATGCCCAACTCGATCACCGCGTCCTGAACGAAGTCGACGGACTCGACAACCCGACCAGCGAGAACCTCGCGCTCTGGATCTGGCGAGCGCTGCGCGAAACGCTGCCCGCACTCGCCGCTGTCGAAGTATCCGAGACCGGCGGCTTCCGCGTCACTTATCGCGGCGACTGAGCGCCCGCGTGTCACCGCGTGCTCACCGCCCGCGTGACCGCCCGTTCAGCCCGTCCGCGTCGCTTCCAGTCTGCACCAGTGCCGCCCCCCGAGTCGTCGCGCGAAGTCTTCCCTGAACCGGCCGCTCGCTCCCACCCGTGGACCGTGAGGTTGGGCGGAGCCGCACTGGCGATGGGCGCGATGGAAATCTCCCTGACGCTCGGACTTTCGGACGGCACCGGCCTGAATCACATCGCGCTGCGCCTGGTCGCGCTCGTTGCGGGCGCCATGCTCATGACCACACGAGTCGCCCGCCTGCTGTGGGCGGGATCGATTGCCGCAGCTGTGCTGCTCATGCTCGTCATGTTCACTCCGCTGGTCGAGCGACCCGCCATGTCACTGCTGCGGGCTGACGCCGACGGCACGCCGTCCGATGCGATCGTCGTCTACTCGGCCAGTTTCACCGACGCTGGGCACATCAACGGTATCGCGCTCACGCGTCTTGTAAGCGCCCTCGACGACGCGCGAACACTCGGCGTGCCGCACGTCGTCGTATCTGAACAGATTCGCCGCGTGCGAGGACGAGCGATTTCCACCGTCAGCGACCAGCGGCGCACTGCGGAGTTGCTTGGCGGAGGCGTGACCGTGCACGTCGTCACCGACGTGACCAACACACACGACGAAAGCCTCGCCTTTGCGGCGTACGCGCGCACGCAAGGCTGGGCGAACCTGCGCGCAGTCACGTCGCCGCTGCATGCGCGGCGCGCGTGCGAGACGCTCGAGGCGACCGGAATGCAGGTGACGTGTGCGCCCGCCGAATCCCGGGACGTCGCAATCACCAACATCGACTCCCCAGGCGCTCGACTCATCGCCCTGCGCGCCGCGCTGCACGAGGCAATTGGTCTGGTGGTCTACCGCTGGCGTGGCTGGCTGTGAGATCAAGGCGCGAAAGGCGTTTCAACTCATTGCGCCCGTTGCTTCTGCTGCTGAGCGCCGCGCTCCCGTCATGCGCGGAGGCAAGTCGCGAACCCTGCGTAGTCGCCACCGTTTCCGACGGCGACTCACTGCGATGCACGGACCAACGCCGGGTGCGGCTGCTCCTGCTCGACGCCCCAGAGATCTCGCAGGCGCCCTTCGGCGCTCAATCACGCGATGCACTACGTTCGCGTCTCGAGCGCGGCGACACGCTTTGGCTCGAATACGACGTCCGGCGAACCGACCAGTACGGTCGCACACTCGCTCATGGATGGACCGCCGCCCGCGGCGGAACGCACGTCAACCTTCAGCAGGCGCGCGATGGCTGGGCGCTCGCCGTCGTCTATCCGCCCAACGTGCTCCACGTGGAAGCAATTCGCGAAGCGGTGGCGGAGGCAAGACGCGAACGTCGAGGACTGTGGAGCGACGGGCGCTTCACGTGCACTCCGATCGAACACCAACGGGGCCGCTGCTAGGAGGGCAAGGCGCGAAGCGCGTCAGGTTCGACGGTTTGTGGCGTCTGAATGGAGGGTTTGTGTGGCGAGAGAGGCAGGAACGCGAAGGCGCGAACGCGCAAAGGCGCAAAGGCGCAAAAAGACTGCGTTGGTGGGTGCGAGGCGTGGTCCGCCGTCGAAACACTTCCCCAACATTCTTTGCGCGTTCGCGCGTTTGCGCGTTTGCGCGTTTGCGCCACTGTCTCAGCCCAACACGACACCCCGCCAAAGACGTCAGTCCCTACCTCGCCGCAGCCGTCGTTCGCGATTTCTTTTCGAGCGGGGCTGCCCCGGCATGCAGCAACGCCTTCGCCACTTCCTCCAGGCTGCGCCAGGCGTCACGCGCCGACCCTCGGGAGTGGCTTGAAACAGGCGATTCGCGCGTCCTGGCGTTGACGGGGTGCGACTGCTCGTCTTCGAGATAGTACGATGTGCGCTGTTCGACCGCACGCAGGGACAGCACCGTCCCCCCCCAAGGCGAAGCATCATAGCGCACGAACATCTGCCATTCCCTGAGCTCGGCGGTGTCCAGCCATTCCGCGCCAAGGTCAACACGCACCCAACGTTCGGTCGTGTGTTGCGCGGCGGTGACCAGACCCGCCTGAACGAATGTGCGGCGCAGGAGCCGGACTGCGTCCGTCTGCCCCAACGGCATGAGCAGCACGATCGACTCGAGCGCGGGCGTGTCGCGTGATTGTGGCGTGGTCTCGACGGGCACCTCATGCCTGCACGCCGACACCAGTATCAGTGCCATTGAAAGGGAGAGCGCCCGGTGCGCGTGGGCTACCATTTGCGTACTCGCTGCATGCTCGACGTCCTCATGGTGACCGGCGACACTTCCATCGGGCACGAGTGCGCGATACGTTCGCGGGGTTCTGACGCTCGTCCATTCCGATCATGTCACGCTGCGTCCGCCCGGGTCCCGATCGTCCCTGCTTCGTTTCTTTCGCCTCCACTGCTCTCATGTTTCACCCGAAATCGCGTTTCCGCCAGACCCAGCATCGTTTTCTGCAGCGCATCGCCCTCGGACTCACCGCCGCGGTCTTGCTCGGCGCATGTCAGGACTCCAAGGCGGTTGCCGAAGCCGACCGCCTCGCGACTGAACTCGCTTTGGCAACGGCGCAGCGGGATTCGCTCGCAGCCCTCGTCACCAGTGCGGATGCGGACAAGGAGCGCGCTGTCGCCGAACTGTCCGAGGCGAGTCAGTTCGCCGATCAGATCGACGCTGAGCTACGGCAGGTGCGTGGGCTGACGTCGCGCGTGCAGCCGCAGTCAACTGATGAAAGTGGACGCGCGCGCGCAACGGCGGCCCGCGAAGACATTCTCGAACGGCTCAAACAGCTGCGGCAGCGCTTGAATGCACGTCAGTCGGAACTCACGCGCGCCCGCGATTCGGTCGTGGCACTGCGGGGTCAGTCGTCGGCGGCTTCACGGCTGCTCGAAGATGTGCAGGCGCGTCTCGCAGAACGCGATAAGGAGATTGTCGCATTCGAAGCCGAGGTGAGAAACCTGCGCGAGGCGAATGTGCAGCTTGTCTACGAGAAGGCCGCGCTCAGCGATACCGTGCGTCAGGTGGAGACGAAGGCCAATCGAGTCTTCTATGCTGTTGGCACCAAGCGCGAGTTGCTCGACCGCAAGATTGTCACCGAGGAAGGCGGTTCACGCGCGCTGCTCGTCGTGCGGCTTGGCGAGACGCTGGTGCCCGCACGCAACCTCGACGAGGCGCTGTTCACGCTGGCCGACAAGCGCGACATCATCACGATCCCGCTGCCGCGTCAGGACAAGAACTATCGCATCGTTTCCCGGCACGATGCCTCGCTCATCGAGGCGGAGCGCAAAGACGACGACGGCTCCTTCCGCGGTACCAGCGTGCGCATCACCAATCCATCGGCGTTCTGGGCTGCCTCGCCGTTTCTCATCATCGTCGAGAAGTAACGCCTCGCCAACGGCGGACCGTGAACGCGAACATGATCGCGCTCACGGTCGCCCACCATGTCGCGCGCCACAACGCTTCAACAATCGGAAGGGTGTCGCCGGCGAGCAGTGCCGGTGGATCTGCGAACCGCAGCCACGGCGAGTCCACACCGTTGGCATCGAGCACGACGGCGAGCACCCAGCCGGCAATCAACAGCAAGTGCCCGATGATCTTGTGGCGCACCAGGACGTGCACCGCGAGTGAAAGTACCGTCCATTGCACGAACGGCACGAACAGCCACAGCGCCCCCGCAATCAGCAGCGTGCGCAGCGGCACGAAGCTGTGCGCCGCGCCGATTGAAAGCCAGGCGCCGACCAGCAGCGCTGCCACCAGTGCGCCCTGCGCCGCGGCAAGCCCCAGCAGTCGTGCGCCAACGAGACGCGAGGCGGCGACGGACGTACTCAGCACCAGTTCCGCAATGCGTTCATCCTCGTCACGCCACAGCAACTCGCCGGCGTAGATCGTGGCGAGAAGAATGAGGAACAGGCGCGAATGCTCGTGCACAAGCGCGACTACGCCCGCGACGTCAGCCACCGCCGCATCAGGCGCCGTTATCGAGTGTGCGATCACGTTCAGCACGCCGAGCGCCGAAATGACAAGCCAACCGCGATCCGACCACGTCCAGCGCGTGGTGAACGCTGCGAGCGGAAAGTGTGGACGCGGCAGCCAGCGCGGCAGCGCGTCTGCTACCCCGCTTGAGAACGCAAGGCGGGTCGACGCAGCACCGGGCACGTTTAATCGCGTGGAGGTGCCATAGCCGACGCGAACCGACACGCGCATCGCCGCAACACCGCTCGCGGCTGCGATCAGCAACCACAATACGCGACTCGCTCCCGTCAGCCCGATGATCGGCACAAGCTGCGAGTTACGCGCCTGCTCGCTCCAGTCCTGCGTCACCACCTGAACGGCTGTCGTGCCGAACGGATCAAGCAGTGCTGCCGCACGAACGAGCGCACTCGGCGAGGCCGCAGCGTCCGCCAGCGCACTCGTTGCGAATGCGCGCCACACCGCCTCGCAGCCCTGCCAGAGGAAGAGCAGCGCGAGTGCCGCAGCGAGCACTGCCAACAATCGCCGCGTTCTCGCGGCAACGGCGACGAGGATGGTCGCGACCGCAATCGTGGTCGGCACTGTCAGCGTAAGCCACGGCCACATCGTGCGAACGAACACCGCGTTCCACGGCACAGCTCGATCGACCCACGGCGCGAGCGCACCTAGCCACACCCCCGCAATGAGCGCGCTGTACACCACGAGCATCACCATCACGGCAGCCGCCCATCGACCAATCACGAATGCCCGCACGTCGAGCGGAGTCGTAAACAGCAACTGGTCCGTGCGCCACGCCTCGTCGCGCAGCATGGCGCTGGCCGTGATCATCGTGGTGATGATCTGACCGAACGCGGTGAGTCCGCCCAGCGCCAGGGCAATCGAGAGTGGCGCAAGCTTGTCGAGCTCGTCCCGTCCCCGCACCAGTTCCACAGTGCCGCTGCTGATGAACGCGAACGTGAGCAGCAGGAACACCAGCGCGTAGAGCACCGTGGCCGGTTCGCGTTGCTGGATGGCCAGTTCGAAGCGCGCGATGGCGCGAATGTCCTGCCACCAGCGTCGCGTTGGATCCTCAATGGCTACGGGCCTGGTAGCGTGCATCGACGCGTGTGCTCTCCAAACCGCTCTACGCGCTACTCTGGCTCAGATGTGCGGCAACTCGCGATCGCCCAGCTCGCCACCGTCATGATGCCATCGCATTTCATCGTCCGAAAGCGGGCGAATGGCAAGGTCCACGGCGAGCCATGTCGTTTTCGCGAATGGATAGCACAGCAAGCATCCCGACAGCATGAGCGCAGCAGTCACGTATGTCAGCAGGTCCCACGGAACAGTCGGCCACGTGACGAATACGAATCCGCACACGCACAGGAACAAGATCAGCTCGACGGCGATCAGGTTGAAGAGATATGCGCCCACAAAGTAGTCGCTCTCGCCGCGCTCGATGCGAAGTCCGCACGTCGGACAGTCAGATTTGAGCGTGAAGAACGACGCGAAGATGCCTCGTCCACCGCAATGCGGGCAACGCAACAGCAGCGCGCGCCCGAGCATGCGCGTAGTGGAGACGTGACGCGGGCGCGCTTCGTCTTGCGTTGTCCGCTCGGCGCCGCCCAGTTGAGGGATCGTGAGCATATCGTAAAGCTAACGAAATCACCGGTCTCGAGCCCGGCGATCTCTTCGAGCACCGGAACACCGCCAATCTCGTGCCCAACGTGGACTTCAGTTCCCAGTCGGTCATCCAGTACGCCGTGGGAGCACTTGGGGTCGAGCATGTGGTGGTGTGATCACTACGGTTGCGGCGGCATCAAGGCCGCGATGCAGTAGGGCGTCGGAGCGCTTTCACCGCGCGATCGGGAGCAAGAGGGGAGGCAGTGGGCGCGAATTCGCAAACGCGCAAACGCGCAAACGCGCAAACGCGCAAACGCGGAAACGCGCAACAACAGCAAAGCTGGTGGATACGGAACTCGGCCCGCGAATCGAACCACCAAGAAATTTTTCGCGCGTTTGCGCGTTTGCGATTTCGCGCCTCCTGAGCCAGCCCGAACACGTATTCTCAGATCGAACCGCCCAGGCCCAGACCCGCCAAGCTGGCACGCCTTGACGACTCCGGCGGCCACTCCGCGTGAACGTCGTTGGTGCTTTGCGCGTATAAAGGGGTGTCGCGGGCACACTGCCGAGACTCGGCAACGTGCCCGTTTTATTGACGCCTCAATTCGTGCCAATGCGCCCCTTGCTGTCCATACGCACCGTTCTCACCACAGTCGCGCTCGCCGTCCTCAGCGCGTGCGGAAACTCATCTCCGGAGTCGTCGGCCACGCAGGGCGGTGGAGGTCGAGGCGGTCCCGGCGGCGGTCGGGGCGGTCCCGGCGGCGGTCGGGGTGGTGAAGGCCAGGTCACGCCTGTCGAGATCGCGATCGTCGATCGGGTCACGCTGTCGAATACAAGTCTGGTCACTGGTCTGCTGGAACCGATCCGCACCGTCAGTGTGAACGCGCAACTCGGCGGAGCGCTGCTCGCCATGAACGTCGAAGAAGGCAGCAGGGTGCGCGAGGGACAGGTGCTGGCCACCATCGACGCCAGGGAACTCGAGGCGCAGGTACGTGCCGCCGAGGCGGCCCTGACGTTCGCCAAGGCTACCGCCCAGCGCTCGGCGGAACTCTTCGAAAAGCAAATTGTGACCGCCGCAGAAAATGAGCGGGACCAGAGCGCGCTCGCGGCCGCCCAGGCCACGGCCACGCAGCTGAAGACCCGACTTGGCTTCTCCCGCATAGTCTCGCCCATCGGCGGCGTTGTCACGGCGCGCTTCGTTCAGGGCGGCGACATCGTCTCACCGAATACGCGTCTCTTTACGGTGTCCGATCTGTCCACCTTGGTGGTGCGATTGCCGGTGTCGGAGCTCGAGGTCAGCCAGCTTCGTACCGGCGCCGAAGTGGGGCTGAGTGTCGACGCGCTCGCCGGAGCGATCTATCCCGGGCGGATCCGTCGTATTTTTCCGGCTGCCGACTCGGTGACCCGCCTCGTGCCGGTCGAGGTCGCAGTCACTGGCAGCGCGACATCACTACTCAGGCCCGGCTATACGGTCCGCGCCACGCTCAAGCTCGACAGCAAGGCCGACGCACTCGTAGTGCCAACCCGCGCCGTGCTTGGCGCTACGGGAGCACGCACCGTGTATGTCGTCCGCAATGGGCTCGCGGAGCGCCGTCCCGTGCGCGTCGGAGCCGATGTCGATGGCCAGCTCGAAGTGTTCTCGGGACTCGCCATGGGTGACACCGTCATCGTGGCCGGCAACTCGCTGGTGCGCGAAGGCGGCAAGGTTCGCATCGTCGATCCGCTCGCGCCCGACGCCCCCTCACGCGCTGCAGGCGTGAACGCGACATCATCGACCATCCCCACCTCGGCCGTTCCCTCACCCGCGTCAGCGCCTGACAGCGGCCGCGTTGCGAGGTTGGCTCCGTGAGTGAGAAGAAGTATTCGGGCATCTCCAGTTGGTCGATTCTTCGACCAATCGGTACCATCATGCTCACCTGCACCGTGCTGGTGCTTGGCATGGTGTACGCGGGACGTTTGCCGGTCGATCTGCTGCCGCGCATTGTCTATCCACAGGTTCGCATTTCCGTGTCCAACCCGGGCGTGGAACCGGTGGTACTCGAAGAGACGGTGGCGAAGGTACTCGAGTCGTCGCTCGCGACCACGGAAAATCTCCAGCGCATGGAGACGGATATTTCCGAGGGGCGCGTCAGCATCTCGCTCGACTTCCGCTACGGCACCAACGTCGACTTTGCGCTGCAGGACGCCGCCAAGAACGTCGAGCGTGTGCGTGCGCGGTTGCCCGTCGAAGCAGATCCGCCGGTCATCAACAAGTCGGATCCGTCGCAGATGCAGATCTACCAGGTGGCGTTTTCGTCCAGTGAACGCGACCTCGTGGCGTTGCGACAGTGGGTGGACCAGCGACTGCGTCCGCAACTGCTGTCGGTCGACGGTGTCGCATCGGTGGACGTGTCCGGTGGACTCGTTCGTGAAGTGCAGATCGAGCTCGATCCGGAGCGGTTGCGCGGCTTTGGCCTCTCCGTCAACGGCGTGCTCGCCTCGCTGCGCAACAACAACCAGAACATCGCTGGTGGCCGTGTCTCCGGTCCCGACCTCGAACTCGTCAGTCGCACAACCGGCAAGTTCGACAACGTCGACGATATCCGGAACGTGCTGCTCACCGGAACGGGTGACAGCCGCATTCCGCTGCGTGATGTTGCCACGATTCGAGACACCAGTCAGGAACAACGCTTCTGGGCTCGGCTGAACGGCGTGCCCGCAGTGCGTATCGGCATCCAGAAGCAGCCTGAGGCCAACACGGTGCAGGTCGTGGACGGCGTCGAAGCCATGCTGGAGCGGCTCTCCTCCACACGGTACGTGCCGGAAGACATCAAGTACAACGTCACGTTCGACCAGTCGGGCTTTATTCGTGACGCACTCTCGTCCGTGCAGGGCGCCGCCATCGTAGGCGCATGCCTAGCCATGCTTGTCGTGCTCATCTTCCTGCGCTCGTTCCGGAAGACGTTCATCATCGGCGTTTCCATTCCGCTCGCAGTGCTGGCAACGTTTGTGATGATGGGTGTCGCCAACCTGACGCTCAACATCATGTCGCTGGGCGGACTCGCGCTTGGCACCGGTCTGCTGCTGGACAACTCGATCGTGATGCTCGAGAACATCTACCGTCGCCGCATGGTGAATGGACTCGACGCCGAGGAAAGTGCACATGTGGGTGCCGCTGAAGTCGGCAATGCGATCATCGCGTCGACCACGACGAACCTTGCGTCTGTAGCGCCGTTCCTGCTCATCACCGGTCTGGCCGCGCTGATTTTTCGCGAACTCATCCTCACGATCTCGTTCGCGATTCTCGCATCGCTGCCGCTCGCGCTGACTCTCGTACCCATGCTGGCCGCGCAGCTTGGCAAGGTGCAGTTCTCGAGTGGCCTCGAGCGATTCCGACCGCTGGTGGCATTCGACCGGTTCCTCAAGCGACTCACTGAGCGCTATCGCGGCGCTGTTGCACGCGCTGTACGGTGGCGGTGGGCGGTGGTCGGCTCCGCTGCCGCACTGCTGTATCTCGCAATCGTCGTCAGTCGCGACATTCCGAACGAGTTTTTGCCGCAGGTGGATGACGGCACCGTGAGCGCCTATGTGCGCCTGCCGGCCGGCGCCACTCCCGATCAGACCAACCGTCTTACGCGCGAGCTCGAGGCAATGGTGCAGGAAATGCCGAACGTGGTGAGCGTCTTCTCCACGGCGGGCGGCTTCCTGTTTGGCGGCAGCAGCAGCGCCAATGCGGGTCGCGGCAGCCTCGACATACGGCTCTCGCCCACGAAGGAGCGCGAACTGAGCGCGGAACAGTGGGTGACAGAGTTGCAGACTCGTATCGACGCGCGTGGCTTTGCCGGCGCCCGTGTTGGTGTGCGTCCGCCTCGCATTCGCGGCCTGCGTACGTCCAGCAGCGGTGAAGCGGTTTCGGTGGCCGTGGTCGGTGACGAACTCGCCGTCCTCGAACAGGTGGGGCGCGATATTGCGCGCTCGCTGCAAGGCACACCCGGACTTCAGAACTTCGAGTTTCAGGCCGACGAGCAAAATCCGTTGCTCTCGATCGAACTCGACCGCGAACGCGCGCGCACGCTTGGCCTCGACGTGGCGACCGTTGGCCAGACCATCCGCACGGCGCTCGACGGCACGGTGGCCACGCGCTATGCCGAAGGCAACTTCGAGTACGACGTGCGCGTCTTCTTCCCGCGCGGCCGCTTCCAGAGCGTGAACAATCTGGCGGACCTGCCGCTGTTTCCCGCCGGAGCCGGTCGCGCTCCCGTGCAGCTGCGTGACGTAGCGTTTGTCGGACCGGCACTCGGACCCTCGAGCATCCGCCGAGTGAACCAGAATCGCCAGATTCAGCTCACGGGCGACGTGCTCACGAATGTCGCGAGCATCGGTGCGGTCACGGATTCCATTCGTGAGCGGCTTGGCAACATGGCCGTACCCGACGGATATGGCGTGATTATCGGCGGTGAAGCCGAGGCCATCGAAGAGAGCAATTCGCAGATGTTGCTCGTGATCGGCCTTGCGATTTTCCTCGTGTTCGTGGTGCTGTCGGTGCAGTACGAGAGTCTCACCGACCCCTTCGTGATCCTTGGCGCCATTCCGATGTCACTCGTGGGCGTGGTGGCGATTCTCAAGATCACCGGCATCCCCTTCAGCGCACCCGCATTGCTCGGCATGATCCTGCTTGCAGGTATTGTGGTCAACAACTCCATCCTGCTCGTGGAGTTCGTGAACACGTATCGCGAAGAATCGGGCGTCAGCGTTCCCGAGGCCGTGGTTGAAGCGGGCGCTGCGCGCATGCGCCCGATTCTCATGACGACGATCACCTCGTTGGTGGGCACAGCGCCGCTCGCGCTCGGACTCGGTGACGGATCGGAACTCATGCGTCCGCTCGCCATCGCGGTGGTGGGTGGACTCAGCGTGTCGACGTTGCTTACACTGTTTGTAGTACCCTGTCTGTATGTGCTGCTGCACGCCCTTACCGCGAAGTTGCGCGGTTTCGTGCTGGGCTCACCGGAGTCCGGTCGCACCTCGAGCCCGCAGCCCGTTGCCGGTGATTGATCCGGCGCGCGTGGTCGGGTTCGAGCTTCCCGATCACCCGATCCAGGAGAATGAATGAGCTACACGATCAGCGAAATCGAAGGTATTGGAGAGGTCCGTTCGGCCAAGCTGGCCGAGGCGGGCATCACAACGACAGAGCACCTGCTGCAGCATTGCGCCGATTCCAAGGGACGAGCGTCGATCGCCGAGCGCACCGGCTTCAGCGCCGAAACGCTGCTCAAGTGGGCCAATATGGCTGACCTCATGCGCGTCGCCGGTGTGGGCAAGGAATTCTCCGAGTTGCTGGAGCTCGGCGGCGTTGACACCGTGAAGGAGCTGCGTACCCGTCGTGCCGACAATCTCGCCGCGAAGCTTGCCGAGGTGAACGCGGCGAAGAATGTGGTGCGCAGCGTCCCGACCGAGGCCGTGGTGACGAAGTGGATCGAGCAGGCAAAGACGCTCGAACCGCGCATCACGCACTGAGCTACGTGCACCGCTGAGCAGCAACGCATGCGGCGCGTGACGCTGTTGGTCGCCCTGGTTGTCGTAGCGACCAGCGCGTCACGTGCTGGCGCCCAGACGCGGTTGCACTCGCACGGGGTCGCGGAACTCAACATCGCCATTGACGGTCGCACGGGGCTGCTCGAGTTCACCGCCACCGCGCGCGATATATACGGTTTCGAACGTGAACCGCGCACGCCGCCCGAACGCCTGCGACGCGCTCAACACATTGCCGCTCTGCGCACTCAGTTCGCGTCCGTGGTGCTTTTCGACTCGCAACTTGGCTGCACGATCACACCCATCGAGGTGCATGCAGGCAACGACAGCCACGCGCATGACAATCGTACCGGCGGACACTTTCACGCCGGAAACGATGCAACCGGCCAACTGCATGTCGACGTGCATGGCGAGTATGCGTTGCGCTGCGCCAGGGCGCCTGCTGGCTACGACATCCGCTTCGCCGTCTCGAAAACATTTCCGTCCATACACACCGTGCTCGTGCGCATGCGATCAGACAGCATAGGCGTCGTTGCGCGCGTGGAGCGCGACAACGGGGCGGTGCGACCGTAGCGGAGCAGGACTACCGAGCGTGCCGTCATCACGGCGACGTCTTGAGCGCCCCCGTCAGCACCTTCCCGTCAACCCGTTCCGTGACCTTGACGTCAAGCAGCGCCGCCAGTGTCGGACCGATGTCAACGACGCGCACAAATGAATCGTCACTCATGACGCGGAACGCCTCACCCCAGAAAATCAGCGGCACATGCGCGTCGTAGTCGTGCGGACTGCCGTGCGTGGCCACGTTGCCGCGTCCGTAGATGCTGTACGGCTCGAGCGTGACCACCGCAATCACTTCACCGCCGGGCCGGAACATGTGCAGCCAGCGACGGGCGATCGTGTCCTTCACCGTGTCCGCGCGGGCGAGCTGCTCGAGCAGGTCCACGCGCATCACGCCGTCCAGCTTCTCGGCCTCCTTCTTGAAGGCATTCGCGATCTGCCGAAGCTCGCCATTGCGTCCCTTTACCGAGTCCCGATTCACTGACAGTGCGAAGCCGTCGAAATCCAGCGCTTCGAGCGGCACCTTCAGGCGCGAAGCAACGATGGCCGAGGCGCGGATCGCAGGCGTGAACTCGTCGAACATCACGCGACGCGCCTTTGCGTTGTCGACATGTGCCGAACGCATGTCAGGACTGGGCGCGACGCCGTGATCGGAGGTCAGCACCAGTGCGATCTTGTCGGTACCCACGATCGTGCCCAACGAATCAAGAAAGACGCCGAGCGAGCGATCGAGGCGCAGGATGTGATCGTGCATCTCGCGCGACTCCGGTCCCCACCGGTGACCAACGGCGTCGGTCGTGGAGAGCGACACTGCGAGCAGATCCGTGTTTCCGCGCTGCCCGAGTTGCATCGCCGATACGCCGCGCAGCGCGAAATCGAGCGTCAACTCGTCCATGAAGGGATAGGCAATGAGCAGGTTGTTCGCTCGCAGCGTATCCGACGGCATCAGGTGCGGGAACGTGAACCCCTGCCCGAAGCTCTCCTCCGGAACAGAATCACGCTCGGGGTACATGGAATCCGGCAGCAGCAGGTCCCATGCACGTCCTGCGTAGCGAGTCATCACCGGTGACTCGGCGTTGTAGGCCGTAACCCACCTCGGCAGCGTGTCCGCGTAGTAGGTGCTGGTGGTGAAGCTGCCGTTGGACGACGCATACCAGAAGGCCGCGTGCCTGCCGCGGCCTATCGGCAGGATGGCACCCCGATCCTTTCGCGAAACGGACAGCACGCGCGTGTCCGGATTCGCTTCGGTCATCCAGTCTGCAAGCGTGGTACCCTTGAACCGGAAGGGACTCGCGCCGGCGTCCGAGGCGCCGATCAGCGGCGCCTCCGCCGTATTCACGCCGACGGAGTTGGCGGCAATACCCGTGCTGTATGGGAAGCGCCCGGACAAGATGGATGCGTGCCCGGGTGCCGTTTCGGTGATGGCGTGGTCATGATACGCCTGCGTGTACACCGCCCCTTCGCGTGACAGCCGTGCCAATCCTCCCGTGAACTGCGCTTTCCACCGCTCGAGATAGTCCGGAATCAACTGATCCACGCTCACCACTACGACCAGAGCGGGGCGCGCAGCGGCGGCGGATACCGAAGGCGGTTCCGTGGGCGATTCAGCGGGCGATTGCGCATGGGCGCATCCGGCGGCCAGCACGCAGGCGACGAAGAGTTGTCGGATCACGGGAGGATCGGGCTGGGGTATGAAACCAACATATCTCTCGGACCCCATCCGCGCCGTTGTGGTCCGGCGCGCGGGACGCCATCTTCGCGGCCATGGACTGGTTCATTGAGCATCCTCTCTGGCGCAACGTGGTCGCCCGCGTCGTCCTCTATTACGCGATCTTCGGTGCCATCGCGGCCCTGGTATATCGGTACGTGCCCACGGCGTGGGGCACGCTGAGCGGCGACTCGTTCACCGAGCTGATCGCACGTGACGGTGTGGTGGGTGGGGGATCGGCGGACGGACCAACTCCGCTCGCGACAGCGGTCGCCATGGCCACTGCCTTTGCCACATCGTTGCCGGTTGCGTGGATCTACACGCTCACGCGTCGCAAGAAGGGCTTTCTGCAGTCCATCGTGCAGACATATCTCATCCTGCCCGTGGTGGTCGCCGGCATCGTGGTGCTGGTCAAGTTCTCGCTCACGTTGGCGTTCTCGCTGGGCGGCATCGTGGCGGCGGTGCGGTTCCGTACCACGCTCGATGACAGCAAGGATGCCACCGGCATCTTCGTGGTGATCGGCATCGGCATGGCGGCCGCGGTGGAGCCCAGTGTCTCCTGGGTGATTTCCATCGGGTTCAACGCGCTCATGCTTGGCCTATGGTACACGGATTTCGGCCGTCCCACGTCTTTCGAGGGCAAGGGTGCGGAGAAGCGCATGCAAAAGGCGCTGGCCGTGGCGAACCGCACCGGCATGTTCGTGGCCAAGCTTGATGATGAAGTGCTCAAGTCGCTTTCGCCGGAGCAGCTCGAGGCCATCGCCGACCGCGCCTGGCGTCGCCGGAAGCGCAACGCCAGCAGCGAACAGGACACGGGTGAACGCGAGGCGCCGCCCGCCTTCGAGCACCTGCTGCGCATCTACACCACGGATGTGGATCGCACCCGATATTCGTGCGAGCCGCGGTTCAACGGTTTCTTTTCCCGCTGGAAGTTCATGGGCTCGGTTCAGGAGGGGGATTTGCGTATCGCCGAATATGGCGTCACGTTTTCCGAGACCGTCACGATCGGCGTCGTCAGCGACGACCTCCGCGCGCTGCCACAAACGCCGGTTCGCAAACTGGAGCTTCGATGATGCGCGCCCTTCAGATCCGCTCCACGTTAGCGCATGCCCTGACAGCGATCGCGATCACTGCATCTCTCATTTTGCCGTCAGCGAGCGCCGGTGCACAGCCGTTGTTCCGCAGCACCGACGCACTGCAGGTGACCATCACCGCGAACATTCGGGACCTCGTCCGTGAGCGGGACAGCCTCAAACTCGAGTGGTTCGGCGGAACGTTCACCTATGTTGACGGGGACAGCTCGGTGGCGGTGCCCGTCGAGTTGCGGGCGCGCGGTCATTTTCGCCGCCAGCGCAGCAATTGCGACTTCCCCCCCCTGTTCGTGCGCGGCAAGAATGCAGACATCCAGGGCACACCGTTGCAGGGAAATCCACGGCTCAAGCTGGTGACACCGTGCCGGCCCGGCATCGATGACTACCGGCAGTACATCCTCATGGAGTACGGCGTCTACCAGGCGTATGCGATGATGCACGACATCCATCCACGCACACGGCTGGCGGAGATCACATACCGGGATTCTGCCGATCGCGTGAAGCCGCTCACGGTGCAGGCGTTCTTCATGGAGACAGACGAGGAAGTCGGAAAGGAGCACGACATGGCGCTTCGCGATGAAACCAAGGGTGCGCGCTTTCGCGACATGAACGAGCCGACGCTGCAGTCGCTGTCGCTCTTCGAGGTGATGATGGGCGGGAACGACTGGTCGCTTGGCGCGCTGCACAACATCTACCTGCTGCAGGACAGCACCGGCATCTATTTTCCCGTGGCGTACGACTGGGACTTTTCAGGCATCATCAACGCCCGCTACGCCACCCCGAGTCCGGTGCTTCCGATCAAGCGCGTCACCGAACGGCATTACATGGGTCCGTGCTACACCCCGGAGCAGTGGGCGCCGATGCTCGACCGTTTCCGTGCCAAACGTTCGGAGATCGACGGGCTCTGGGCCACCATTCCGGGACTGCAGCCGCGCAAGCAGGAACAGGCCACCAAATATCTGGAATCGTTCTGGAAGATCATCGACGAACCAAAAGATTTCGCCCGACTCACCCGGACCTGTCGGCCCCAAGGCAACTGACTGATACCGGTTGTTAGCTTTCGCGCATGGAACGCCTTTTTGTAGTACTCGGCGCCGTGTCCGGCGCGATCAGTGTCGGGGCCGGCGCGTTTGGCGCGCATGCGCTGCGTGAACGGCTCGAACCACGAATGCTCGAGGTCTTCGAGACTGCGGCCCGCTATCAGATGTATCATGCGCTCGCGCTGTTTGCCGTCGCGTGGGCCGCATCCCGATTTCCTGGTGCACTGACCACGAGCAGTGGCTGGCTATTCGTCGCCGGCACGCTGCTCTTCTCCGGTTCACTGTACGCCATGACGTTTACCGGCATCCGGGCACTTGGCGCCATCACGCCGATCGGCGGCGTCTGCTTCATTGCCGGCTGGATTTGCCTCGCACTCGCGGCTGCCCGCAGCTGAGGACCCCGTGTTTGTCGTCGTCCCGGCCACCGCCGAACACGTCGACGCACTCAACGACCTGATCGCCCACTCGGCGCGGGAGTTGAGCGCCGGCTATTACTCCGAGCAACAGATTCACTCGGCGATGCGCTGGGTGTATCACCTCGATCGTGAACTCGTGGACGACGGGACATTCTTCGTCGTGATGCATGAAGGCCGCATCGCAGGATGCGGCGGATGGAGTCGGCGATCGCCGCTCTTCCACACGCCGACTGACACCCCGCATGCGACCAGCACGGCCACACTCGACCCGGTGACGGACGCTGCACGCATTCGCGCGATGTTCGTGGCGCCCGAGTACGCGCGTCAGGGAGTGGGTCGCCTGCTGCTCGAGACGAGCATCGCGGCGGCCGCGGCGTACGGCTTTACGCAGCTGGAACTCGTGGCGACGCTGCCCGGCGTCCCGCTGTACCACGCGTACGGATTTCGGGATCTCGCGCAGGAAAGCGTGACGTTGCCGGACGGCGTGGAGTTCCCGTGTGTGCGCATGACGCGTTCGGTCGCGCTACCGCTTGAGCGAGCGACGCTCCCGTCGCCCGCATCAGCCGTCACGCCGCCCGCTACGCCGCCGCCCGAAACGTCTTGAGCCGCAAACTGTTGCTCACCACACTCACCGAGCTGAATGCCATGGCAGCGCTGGCGAGGATGGGACTGAGCAGGAGGCCAAACATCGGATAGAGCACACCAGCGGCAATCGGGATTCCAACCGTATTGTAAGCGAACGCCCAGAACAGGTTCTGCTTCATCGTGCGCATCGTGCGGCGCGAAAGTTCGATCGCGTGCGCAACAGCCAACAGGTCACCGCGCATGAGCGCGAGATCGGCGGCTTCGACGGCAACATCCGTCCCTGAGCCGATGGCAATGCCCACATCCGCACGCGCGAGTGCGGGCGCATCGTTCACGCCATCGCCCACCATCGCCACCACCTGGCCCGCCTGTTGCAACTGTTCCACTTCGGCAACCTTGCCCTCGGGAAGCACGCCCGCCACCACGCGTTCGATGCCCGCTTGAGCAGCCACCGCCATCGCTGTGGCCTGCGCATCGCCCGTGAGCATCACCACTTGCAGTCCCATCGCACGCAGCCGCTCAATCGCTTCGCGCGAGCTGGCGCGAAGCGGGTCGGCCACGGCGATGAGTCCGGCCACGGCGCCGTCCAGCGCCACATACATGAGCGTTTCAGCCAACTCGGCGCGTTGCTTGACACTATCACCGAGTTGTGCGACGTCGAGTGCCCAGTCTGCCATGTGGGGCGCGTTTCCAACGGCGATTGCGCGTCCGTCCACTACACCGTGCACGCCGCGTCCAGTAACACTCTCGAACGCTTCCGGCTGCTGCAGGCGCAGCTCGCGTTGCTTCGCACTGCGCACAATTGCATCTGCCAGCGGATGCTCGCTCAACGACTCGAGTGACGCGGTAAGCCGCAGCAACTCCGTTTCGTCGACCACCGACGGCGTCACGAGCGCGATGTGGGTGACGGACGGACGTCCTTCGGTGACGGTGCCGGTCTTGTCGAGTACCACTGTGGTGACGTCACCGGCCCGCTGCAATGCCTCACCGCCCTTGATGAGAACGCCGAGTTCGGCGCCCTTGCCCGTCGCGACCATTACGGCCGTCGGTACAGCAAGCCCCATGGCACATGGGCAGGCAATGATCAGGACAGCCACCGACGCTGCGAAGCCGCGAACGATGGCCTCACCGGCCGAACCACCGCCCGCATGCAGCGTAACGAACCATACGGTGAACGTGGCGATTGCAATGCTGACGACCACCGGCACGAACACGCCGCTGATGCGATCGGCGAGCCGTTGGATTGGAGCACGACTGCCCTGCGCATCGCGCATGAGCTTCACGATCTGCGCAAGCATGCTCGCTTCACCGAGTGTGGTGGCACGGTACCGAAACGCGCCCGTTCGGTTGATCGTCCCGCCGATCACACGATCACCGGCTTGCTTTGCAACGGGTTGCGATTCTCCCGTGAGCATGCTCTCGTCCACGGCACTTGCGCCATCGAGCACCTCCCCGTCAACCGGGATGCGTTCGCCGGGACGAACCAGCACCGTGTCGCCACGTACCACCTGTTCAATCGCGATGTCCAAGTCGGCGCCATCGCGCTGCACGCGAGCCGACTTCGGTTGCAGTTTTGCGAGCGAGCGCAGCGCGGCCGACGTATTGCGTTTGGCACGCGCCTCGAACGCGTTACCCGTCAGAATGAACGCGATGATGATGATGACCGCCTCGTAGTACACATCGGGCATCATGCCATTGGCGATGAAGACGCCCGGTGCGACCGTTGCCACCACGGAATAGAGAAACGCGGCGCCAGTACCGACGGCGACGAGCGTATTCATGTCTGCGGCGTGGTGCGTGAATGCGGCCCACGCGCGTGTGTAGAAGTGACGTCCCGCCCAGAGCATCACGACGAGCGTGAGCGCGAGCAGCGACCATGACAGCACCGGCGCCGGAATGGTGTACAACCACGGCATCGCGCGCTCGAGCGGCGGAGTCAGCGAGGTCATGGCCCATTGCATGAACGGATCGGCAACCGGGCCGTGATGCGTGCTTTCGCTGCCACCCATCAGCGGCATGCTCACCAGCATCGCCACGGCGCCGGCCACCGCGCTGAACATCGCCTTGCGCTTGAGCTCATCGAACTCGCTCTGCTGCGCCGAGTCGCGCGCCGCCTGTTCATCGAAGGCGCTGCGGTCGGGCACCGGCAACTCTGCGCCGTAGCCGGAGCTTTTCACCACCTCAACCAGCGCATCGGCGGATACGGTCTCCGGGTCGAATGCGATCGTGGCGTTCGCCATCATCAGGTTGACCGAGGCGTCAGAAACGCCCGGCGTCTTCTGCAGCGTGCGCTGCACGCGCGACTGACAGGCCGCACACGTCATGCCAGACACCGGAATGACGATCTGCTGTTCCTGCGCCACGGCGCTCATTCGGCCACCACCCGTCCGCGCAGCATGCTCATGCCGCACGTGAACTCGTAGGTGCCCTTGGCGGGCGGGGTGATGTCGATGGACGTCTGTTCGAACGCCGGCAGAAAACGCCGCACTCCGAAGTCCGGGAATACCAGCTCCTCGGAGCAGCTGCTCGTTTCCTGGCGGTCGAACACCAGCCGCACCGGCGCGCCGGCCGGCACCCTGATGGTGGACGGCTCGTAGCCGCCCCGGACCGCAATGTGCACTTCCTGGCGTCCCTCGCCAGAAGCCTTCAGGACTACGCTGCCAGTGTCGGCCATGAAGAAATACCAGTTGACCCAGGCGATCGCGCAAATCCCGGTCGCGATCACCGCCCAGTCGGCGGGGGAGAGTGCGGAGAACATTTGCGGCACCGTGAAGACGGAGGAAGTTCGGGGCGACGAGGTGTCGCCCTGCCCTGATTATATATACCCCCTCCCCCTATATCAAGTCTCGGTCGAACCGTCTGCTCCGCAGCGCAGCAGCGGCCGAAAAGCTGTTTGGCATTGGCTGCCGTCGATTCGCGTATGGCCATATGGCCCAGTCTATCAGGCCATCCAGCCTGGCGGATACGTACAGGGGCACCGAGCGACAATGCTGCCCGGCGGGCATCTGCGTGGCAGACGTTCCTTTTCGGTTCGGCGGGGCGAAGGCACCGAGGCTGGATGGCCTGATGGACCAGGCCATACGGCCTGGTGCGCGAAACACAACAGCAGTCGGATGGCTGTTGGCCATTGGCTGCAGTCGATTCGCTTATACGGCTATCCGGCTCAGTCCATCTGGCCATCCAGCCGGGCGGATACGTACAGGGGCACCAAGCGACAATCCTGCTCGGCGGGCATCTGCGTGGCAGACGTTCCTTCTCGGCGCGGCGGGGCAAAGGCACCGAGGCCGGAGGCCTGACGCACCAGGCCATACGGCCAGATGCGCGAAACCCAATCGCCGCTGTATGTCCGTTCACAACGCAAAAGAGCCCGCCGAGAGATTGCTCTCGCGGCGGGCTCCTTCATTGCCCCTCTAGGGCTCGAACCTAGACTCTCCTCATCCAGAGTGAGGCGTGTTGCCAGTTACACCAAGGGGCAGCAATCACTGCTCGGCGAACCGAGCGATAGCATCCCGAATCATATCGCCATCGGCTGGTCACGGGCAACCCCTCCGCCAACCACCACAGGCGTGACCGCTCGTAGCAGATCGCTGGCCACGAACGGCTTCGCACGCGGGCGGAAAACCGTCGTGCACAATGCCGTGAAGGGCTCCGACAGGCTCCAGCTGGGTAAAATGACGACGTGAACATTTCTCGTCCATCGCTCATCCGTCCGAGACCGCTCTCGCTGGCCGTGCTCGCGACTGTAATTGCGTCGATGCCGGCGTGCCGTGCCGGCGTCGATGCCTACGCGTCCAATCCGGCGGAGGCGCGGCAGGCTGCGTCACAAGCAGTGACCAGTGTGCAGTATCGCTTCGACAGTCCGCTTCGTGACGACCGGTATGATGCCGCCCGCATGCGCATCGCGCGTTACGCACTGGCACCGAGCAAGGTCGAAAACGATACGATCTGGACGAGCCGCGCTGGCTCTCGCCATGAACTGACTGCATTCGGTCGCATCGTCGAAGGACGCTATCTCTTTTCCGCCCGTTCGCAGGTGCCCATGCCGACGTCTGTGGGGGAGTCGCGCCACTACGTCGCCCTCGATACGCTTGCGGACGGAGACCGTCTTTGGCGCACGCAGGTGGATCAGGCCATAGGCAGCGTCACGCCGCAGTCGATGGCCAACGTCTTCATTGCGCTCTTTCGCAGCGCTGAGCGATCACCCGCAGCGATCCGCGCGGATTATCGGCGCACGATGCCACGAGCGACGGCTTCGTTTGGCCGACTCGCCGCGATGGATACGGTGCACACAACACGACTCGACGACGGCTCCACCGCCGTCACGCTCGGCGTGCAGTTGCATCCCGACCGCATTGCCGGCGAGCTGCCCGATTTTTCGAAGTACCTCAAGAAGTACATCTCGCCTGCGCGCTACGAGTTCACGCTGCGTGATCCGACGAGCACAGGCGTGCACGCAAACGATATATGGTTCGCAATAGAGGGCGACGATGATCGCGTGATGTTTCGCTTTCGTTCGCGCAACGGGCGCCTGCAACCGCTCGCCGGGCCGGCGCGCCCGATGCCGGATACGCTCACGTTGATGGTGGACGCGTCGGCGAAGTTCGGACTGTTCACAGTTGGCGTCGAGCAGATGCGTGGCCGCTTCGTGTTCGTCAATACGCCGGACGAAGTCGGTTGGGACATGCGATTCATCACGCCACCAAAGTGGCACTTGCCGCCGATCGCAGGCCGTCTGGTTCGTGGGTCGCTCAACCGGCCGTTTCAGGGCGACGGCGTCACCGCGATCCTCACCGTGAAACGGCTCGGAAACGGGCAAACCGTGATCCACCGTCGCACAGATGTGGCGGTGAGCGAAAGCGCGATCATGCGGTGGCTGGGCAACCTGGGCTTCACCGCCATGGATGACTTTGCCGGCCGAGTGGAGTTGGAGGAAGCGCGTTTTCTGTCGCAGGCGATGCGAGCGATGCGGCAGGACATCAGCGCGTTGCCAGTCGCGGGTCAGTAAAACGAAATCGCCGCAGCTTTGTGGGCTGCGGCGGACGCGGCGAATCCCGTCGGATCTCGCCTGGCGATCCCTTCGTCAAGGGTCGCAGAAGGTGCCTCACGCATCGCCATTGGAACTCTCCGTCCTACCGGACGATGGCGGGCTCTCCTTCAGTATTTTGCCTTTATACCCGGACGTACGCCACGGGTTCCTGGTCTCATTTGTGCAACAACGCGCAGTGCCATACTGCTGGCAAGACTTCGATATGGACGCTGATGACTACTTTGATGGAGCTGAGGGGGCTCGAACCCCTGACCTCTGCAATGCGAATGCAGCGCTCTCCCAGCTGAGCTACAGCCCCGCTTGGCGACGCGCCAGAGGCGCTGACCGGCGCGGAACGCCGTCCTACACAAAACCCGCACCGTGGGCGCGGGTCGCTCGGATCTGGTGAAGCTAGTCCTCGCCGTGCTGCTGTCAAGGCGAGGACGAGCCCGGGCCCCGATCGTCACAGGAACGCAAAACTCGCCGCCTCCGTTACCCTGCACCATGCCCGATACGCCCCACCCGCTCGATTCGCACTTCGTTCGCGACCAGCTGGTTCCGCGCTCGACCGATGCGAATCCGATGCGCACGCAACCGGACGGCGAGTACGTGCTGTATTGGATGCAGAGCACCCAGCGGCTGCACGAGAATTGGGCACTGCGTGCGGCCATTCGTGCCGCCGACAAGGTGGGCAAGCCGCTCGTGATTCATCAGGGGCTCGACCCGACATATCCGCACGCGAGCGATCGCCACACGCATCACATCCTGCACGCCGCGCGCGAGACGGCGCGCATCGCCGAGCAAATGGGCCTGCACTACCAGTTCGTGTTGCGCCGCAAGCGCGATGACGACCGCCGCGTCGTGGACCGACTGGCGCAGCAAGCGTACCTGGTGGTCACGGACCGGTTTCCCACGGCGGGCGTGGACGCGCGCACCTGGCGATTCGCTGAACGTGTGCAGTGCCGCGTGCTCGCGGTGGAGAGCAGCTGCATCGTGCCGTCGGGCGTGCTGGGCAAGGCCGAGTGGGCGGCGCGAACGATCAGGCCGAAGCTGGCGAAGCTGCGTGACTTGTCACTCGAGCCCGTGGAGGAGCGCGGGCCATCGGTATCGCTTTCGCGCCACGTGAAGCAAGGCGTGCACGACGCGCTCGAGGTGGACACGCTGCGGATCGCATCCATGACGGACGATCAGATCGCGCACGAAATCGCGGCGAGCGAGATCGATCACGGCGTGACCCCTGTTCACGGTTTTGTGCCGGGCGTACACGCGGCTGCGGATCGTCTTCGCGAGTTCATCGAGGAGCGCCTGCCGCACTACAACGAGCGGCGCAATGAAGCGGCCGACGAGCAGACGAGTCATCTCTCGCCCGACCTGCACTACGGCCACATCGCCGCTGCGGAGGTCGTGCGAGCCGCGCTTGCCAGCAACGCACCGGCGGCCGATGTGGACGCATTCGTGGATCAGGTGATCACCTGGCGCGAGTTGTCGTACAACTGGTGCCTGCACACCCCACGATTCGACCAGCTCGATGCACTGCCTGACTGGATCCAGCGCACGATGGCCGCGCACGCGGATGATCCTCGTCCCGAGCGATATACGCTGGCACAACTCGACGCGGCAGGCACCGACGATGAGTTGTGGAATGCATCGCAGCGCCAGCTGGTGCGTTCCGGCGTGATTCACAACTACGCGCGCATGCTGTGGGGAAAGCAAATCGTGCGTTGGGCGCCCACCTATGAGGACGCGCGCACGTGGATGTTTCATCTCAACGATCGCTACGCGCTGGACGGACGCGATCCCAACAGTGTAGGCGGCATCATGTGGTGTCTCGGCCTCTGGGATCGCTCATGGGGCAACAAGCCTGTCTGGGGCGGGCTGCGTCCGATGCTCACCTCACGCGCCGGCCGGAAGTTCGATGTAGGTCGCTACGTGCGGAAATGGATGGAGTAGGTTGCATGCATGACCGATACACTACTCCCCGGGATCCTTCCCACGCTCGACTCCGTGCAGCGGGCCGCGCAGGCGCTTGCGGAAGTCTTTCCCCCCACACCGCTTCGACATAGCCCGGCGCTCACCGCGCTCTGCGGCTCGCCGGTATGGCTCAAACTCGAATGCGAGCAGGAGACCGGGTCGTTCAAGGTGCGCGGCGCGTACACGGTGCTGCATCGCATGTCGGCCGAGGATCGCGCGCGCGGCGTGGTCGCGTCGAGCGCGGGCAATCACGGGCTCGGCGTTGCGTGGGCATCACATCACTTCGGGGCTCCGGCCACACTGTATGTGCCAAGGCACGCGCCACAGGTGAAGAAGGACGGTATCGCAGCGCTGGGCGCGGTGGTCGATGACACGGCGAACGATTACGACCACGCCATGGTGCTCGCCAAGGCCCATGCGGAGCGAGAAGGCGTGCGATTCATCAATCCGTGCCTCGGCGAGGACCTGCTCGCCGGTCAGGGCACGGTGGCGCTGGAACTGTTGGCGCAACTGCCCGCTGTGCGCACGGTGCTGGTGTGCGTCGGTGGGGGGGGGCTGCTTGGCGGCGTAGGTGCTGTGCTTCGTCGCACGTCACCCGACGTGCGGATTGTCGGTGCGCAGAGTGTGCGAACGGCCGCGATGTCGAAATCGGTGCACGCGGGACGCGTGGTGGAGATTGCGTCGGAGTCGACGCTGGCCGACGGACTGGCCGGCCAGATCGATGATGACGCGCTGCAGATCGGTCAGCGCTGTCTTGATGATATCGGCGCGCTCGACGAGGATCTCATCGGCGAAGCGATCGCGTGGCTGGCCACGAATGAGGACCTCACCGTGGAGGGTGCAGGTGCCGTCACGGTGGCCAGCCTGCTCGATGCAGCGCGCGCTGGACGATCGCGTGGGGAGTCCCCGGTGGTGGCGATCGTCAGCGGGCGCAACATCGATGACTCACGCCGAGCTGCGCTCCTCGAACGCTGGACGCGGCCGGGCG
>JBGTFN010000140.1:0-3117 GCA_041747275.1 Gemmatimonadaceae bacterium
GGCGAAGACGTGCGGCACCACGCCACGCTCCGCGAGCGCGCGCAGCGCACCGATGTGGGCGAAGCCCTTGAGCGCACCGCCGCCCAGAACGAGGGCGATGCGCGGAGAGCCGAGTGGCGACATGCGTACGGAAGCGGAAGACGAGGATTGCAGGAAGCGCATCCTGCGCGTGGAAGCTGACGACGACCTGCGGGAGTCGGTGACGACGTACCTGCGAACAACTACCCTTGCCGCGGCCGCCGTGGCCACGGGGAAGATGGCGCTGGTACAAAAAAAGCACAGGACCGACTGCGTCCCGTGCTCATGGCGGCCCCCGTGGCCGGCCTTCATTGTACGCCCATGGCCCTGATTGGAGGCACGAGCGGAGCGCCGGCGCCTTGCTCTCTGAAAGGAGCGAAGGCGCCAGCGTTCAGGCTTAGCGCAGAAGGTTGTAGAGACCGTAGAGGGTCATGCCCGCGCCGCCGATCACCAGAAGCGTACCCGGAGCATCGTCGACTTCGGAGCCGATCACCATCGCTGCGACGCCGACTGCAATCAGTGCGATATTGCGGCCGAGTCCAACACGGCGATCCTGCATCCGCTCATCGAGCGAAACAACCTGGCGATCAGCGCTCGGCACGAAGCGCACGGCGCTAGCGGTCAATACCGGTCCGACGGGAGCAGCATTCTCGATCGGCGACGACAGGGTGGCCGGAGCGGAAGGTGCCTGCACGGACTGGACGGCAACTACCGAGGCAGCCGAGTTCAGTTCAGCCACGGCGCCTTCCTGCGCGAACGCGAGCGATGCCCAGCCCAGCGATGCCACGGCAACCGCGAACCCGGTGAGCAGGACGCGACGAACGTCGGGGCGAATAGCGGCACGAACCTGAATACGCGACATACACACGCTCCTATGGGTGGACGGTACGAGATGAACAGCACATCATGTAGTGGAACCTGACAAGGGTTCGCTTGTTCCGCATTTGACCGATTTCGCCTTCGCAACCTGGCAGTTTCCGCCCTTTTTGGTGTCCCGTGTCACACGCCGACGATCCGTTGCTCTCGTTTCGCGACGAGTTTCCCATTCTTGCGCGATCCACCTATCTCGTCTCCAACTCACTCGGCGCCATGCCGCGCAGCGTGCCGGATGCGCTGGCGGAGTATGCCGCCCAGTGGGGCGCGCGCGGCGTCCGGGCATGGGCGGAGGGCTGGTGGGACATGCCCATTCGCATCGGTGACAGCGTCGCCCCCTTGATGGGTGCGTCGGCTGGCGAAGTGGCGATGATGCCGACCGTGACTCAAGCGATGAGCGCTGTACTGTCAGCACTCGACTATCCTGCTGACCGCAACAGGGTGATCATGACGGCGCTCGACTTTCCCTCGGTGCGCTATGCGTACGACGCCCTCGCGCCGCGATTCGGCGCGGAGATCGTGGTCGTGCCGAGCGACGATGACATCAGCATTGACACGGCGCGCCTGCTGGAAGCGATCGACGAACGTACGCGTCTCGTCGCCATTTCGCACGTGTTGTTCAAGTCAGCCTACATAATGGATGCAGAGGCCATCATCGATCGCGCGCACGGCGTCGGCGCCCTTGTCGCACTCGATGCCTACCACAGCGTCGGAGTGATTCCCGTAGACGTGCGCGCACTCGGCGTGGATTTCCTCGCCGGCGGCGTGCTGAAGTGGCTCTGCGGCGGACCCGGTGGCTCGTTCCTGTATGCGTCTCCCGAGGCCAGTGCACGACTCGCACCTGCGCAGACCGGTTGGCAGGCACATCGCACACCATTCGCGTTTGCTCCCACCATGGACTACGCCGACGGCGCATGGCGTTGGCTTGGCGGCACACCATCCGTGCCGGCGCTGTTCGCGGGACGAGAAGGACCGGCAATCGTGCATCGCGCCGGAATTTCCGCCATCCGGGCCAAGAGCATGCGACAGACGGCCCGGCTCATCGAACTCGCCGATGCGAGAGGATGGCGAGTGGTGGCACCGCGAGCCGCCGGGCAGCGCGGCGGTACCGTCGCGTTCGATGTGCCGCAAGGTGCGGAAGTGGCGCAGGCCTTGCTCGCGCGCGACATCGTCATCGACTACCGGCCGGGCGCTGGCATTCGCGTGGCACCGCATTTCTACACAACGGACGCTGAGGTAGAAGTGGTCGCCGAAGCCATCGATGACATCCTCGAGACCGAGGCGTGGCGGGCGTGGGAAGGGGCGCCGCGCACGGTGACGTGATATCGGCAACGCGTGCGGTGTCCGCTGCGCCATCGCAATCGCAGGCCTCTGCGTGCTGGCGAAGGCACAGTCGTGCGCGCACTTTGCAGCGGTGTTCTGACTCCCTCAACCACATCGGCCATGGCAGCTTCCAGCACTCCTCCGCGCAAGCTCCGCAAGCAGTATACGAATTCGGCGTATCCTCTTGTGGTGCTGCGCTTCGAAGACGGTCACGAGATCAAGGTCTACCGCGGTACCGGCAAGGTCTTCGATGCGTGGGCGGGCGAGCGCGTGAAGATCATGGCGGTGCACGACCTCGACGCGAAGGAATGGGATCACCTGGAAACGCGCACGGGCGACAAGTTCGACGATGCGACCGCTGACGCATAGCCGCATCATGCTCGCGTTGTCATGGGTGGGTCGACGGACGGCCGCAATGATGGGGACGGCGCTTTTCCTTGGCCTGTCACTCGCCGCCTCGGCGGCGTTCGCACAGGCGTTCGCACAGGCGTCCGCGCAGGCGGAACTGGCGTCCGCAAAGGCGTCTGGCATGGCGTCCGCAAAGGCGTCTGGAATGGCGTCTGCAAAGGCGTCTGCAAAGGCGTCTGGAATGGCGTCTGCAAGGGGGCCTGCAGCACCGGTCGCGGACACCGCCGCACTGCACCGCGCCCTCGATAGCTTGTCCAACGCGCACCGCGGCGTGGTGGGGTACTTCGTGCGCGACCTCGACGGCGGTGCTGAACTCTCGCGTCGCGCCGACGAGCCCTTCCCAACGGCCAGCCTCATCAAGGTTCCGGTGTTGGTGACCGTGTTCGAGCTTGTCGCCAAGGGCCGCCTGTCCCTCTCGGATCGCATCAACGTGCTGCCCATCGATGTCGTGCCGGGAGCGGGCACGTTGCAGCACCTGCACGCCGGCATCACGAT
>JBGTFN010000141.1:0-4328 GCA_041747275.1 Gemmatimonadaceae bacterium
CGCTCCGAAAACTCGGGCATGGCTGCCATGTCCTCGGCGACGCGATCCAGTGAATGAATGACGGTAGAGTGATCGCGTCCACCAAACGCATTGCCGATCTCCACGAGCTGCAGTGCCAGCATCTCCCGACAGAGATACATGGCCACCTGGCGGGGACCGGTGAGTTGCTTGGTGCGCGTCTTGGAGCGCAACCCGTCGGGCGTGACGCCCCACTCGCGCGCCACGACCTGCTGGATGGTGGCCACCGTGATGCTGGTGGGCGGTACGTCCGGAAAATCGGAAGTGTTGGCCGACGCCTTGAGCTTGTCGCGCAGCGCCTCGCGGGCGAGTTCGACGGAGATCTCGCGGTGCTTGAGCGACGCGTAGGCCAGCAGCTTGATGATGGAGCCTTCGAGCTCGCGCACGCTCGACTTGACGTGCTGCGCAATGAACTCGATCACCTCGTCTGGAATGGTCAGCTCGAGGTGATCGAGGCTGGCCTTCTTTTTCAGAATCGCGATGCGGTGCTCGAGGTCGGGCGAATCGACGTTGGCCACCATGCCCCACTCGAAGCGCGAAACGAGCCGCGACTCGAGCCCGGGGATCTCCTTTGGCGGGCGATCGGACGTGAGCACGATCTGCCGGCCGGCTTCGTAGATGGCGTTGAACGTGTGGAAGAACTCTTCCTGTGTGGATTCCTTGCCCTTCAAAAACTGCACATCGTCCACGAGCAGCAGGTCAATTTCGCGATAGCGGCGGCGGAAATCGTGCATCTGGCCACCTTGAATGGCGGACACAAAATCGTTGGTGAACTGCTCGGTGCCGACGAACGCGAGACGTAGCGTGGGGGTTCGGCGCAGCAGCTCGTGTGCGATGGCCTGCATGAGATGCGTCTTGCCGAGTCCGGTCTCCCCGTAGATGAAAAGCGGGTTGTAGACCACGCCGGGCGCCTGGGCGGCGGCCTGGGACGCAGCGGCGGCGACGTCGTTCGACTTGCCGATGACAAACTGCTCGAAGGTGTAGCGCGGGTTTAGTGGCGCCGATATGGCCGATTTCTGGTGTGGTGGTGGCGCTAACTGAGCTGGAGGTTGCTGAACAAAGATATCCAGCTGGGCGCGCTTGGCCCGCTCCTCGGAGATGCGAAACTGGATGCGCACCGGGTGTCCGACGGCGACGGGCGCGAAACTGGAGAGCAGTTCACTGTGCTTGCTGTCGTTCCAGTCGGCGGAAAACTGGTCAGGAACGACGACAGTGAGCTGCCCGTCCTGAAAGGCCGTCGGTTCTGCGGGTTCGAGCCATGTCCGGAATGTCTGCTCCGGGAGGACCTGTCGGGCACGGGCGAGCAGGCGCTCCCAGATGTCGGACGGGGACAGGGACATGACGGCGCGAGGGGGGTTCGGGGGCGGGCAAGTGGCGGGGAGCGAAGCTAGCCCGACGAATGTGGATAAGTCAAATGCGTGACGCGCGAGATTTTGGAGGCGCTCCTGCACGCTTCACGCGACACGTTCTCTCACTTGACCCAAGCGCAAGCGGCAGCCTATCTTACAGATCTGTACCCGAGCTTTTGGTATTTCTGCCTGGCGTGCTGACGGGCGTCGCTTTTCTGCGTGCCGCTTGTCGGCTTTTCATTTCCGCACCTTCTGACAGACTCGAATCATGGGCAAGCCCACGTATCGCCCGCGCAACACCAAGCGTCTCCGCAAGCACGGCTTCCGCGCTCGCATGGCAGACAAGTGGGGTCGCGCGACCCTGAGCCGCCGCCGTCGCAAGGGACGCAAGCAGCTCACGGTCCAGTTACCGTCCAAGTACGCAGGCGCCTGATTCCCGCCGGCTTCGGCGTGCGCAAAAAGTAACGCGCGCACCGGAGCTCGAGCGGACACGCCGCGAAGGGAAGCGCGTGCGCACCGGCAGCTTCGAGGTGCGCGTCGTTGCTTCCCTTCATGCGTTTTCACGGGTTGGCCTGATCGTGCCAAAGCATCGACACTCGGCTGTCGAGCGAAACCGTGTGAAACGTCGCCTTCGGGAACTGTTGCGACTGGAGCTGCTGCCTGTGTTGCGTACGTTGCCGCTTCCGCTCGATGTCGTGCTTCGCGCCGGTGCATTGGCGTATGAGCGAAGCTACGCCACGCTGGCCGACGAGATGCAGCATGTCACCCGTCGACTGGCACCCTGGGCGTCAGAAACGCGGCGCGAATCAATGCGTACGGACGATGTGCGCTGATCATCCGCTGGATGAACGGCCTGCGGCAGCAGCCCCGACGGGGCTGGCGGCGGTGCCGAGATTTCTGCTGATACTCGGTGTGCGCTTGTATCAGGTCGCGCTCTCGCCGTTGCTTGGCGGTTCGTGCCGTTATTATCCCTCCTGCTCCGCGTACGCCATCGAGGCGCTCGAACGCCATGGTGCGGCCCGCGGCGGCTGGCTTGCCATCCGCCGGATTGGACGGTGTCATCCGTTTCGTCCTGGTGGATATGACCCCGTGCCCTGACAGCGGCCGACGGGCGCGGCCGAACGGTCACGTCTGCTCCGCAGGTCAGCGTCGAATAGCTGCTCGAAGACAACTTCATGGAACCACGCCGTCTCGCGCTCGCCGTCGTCCTGATGGCTGCCGTCATTCTGATCACGCCGCTGATCTTTCCCACGGCGCCTGTGGTGTCGACCAATGGTGTCGTGCCTGTGGACAGCGCCGCTGCGGCCATGTCAGGCGCTGCTTCGATCAATGACGACCTGACGCCGTCCGCTGCACCATCGCAGGCCACCGGCGCCGCCGGTGTCATGGCCGGCGCCCCGACCACGATCATGCCGACGCCGGATAGCCTGCTGCCTCAGGTGGCGCGCATCGACACGTCGGAAGTTGCCACGGCGCTCGCCATCTACCGCGTGAGTTCGCTCGGCGCGGCGCTCGTGTCGGCGGAAATGCAGAATTACCGCGCCCTCGAAAGTGGCGGCAGGAAGACGGATCAGCCGGTGGAGCTCGCGCAGCCCGGCGATCGATTGCTGGCGTGGCGCATGGTGTTTCCGGGTGGAGATACGGTCAATCTCACGCGCACACCGTTTGCGCTCGAGCAGTCGATGGTGGAAGGACGCACGCAGCTTCGCTACACGGCCCAGGTCGCGCAGCGCGCCATAGGCATCACCTACAGCTTTCTTCCCGACAGTTATCGCGTGAACATCGCCGCCACGGTGACCGGGCCGAACAGTGACGGATACCTGCTGGTGGACCTGCCACCGAGTTTCCGTTCGGCGGAAGCGGATAGCATAGAAGATCGCACGCATCTGTCATACGCCTTCAAGCCGGAAGCACGCAGCGCGGACCTCATCGACTTCGGTGACCTCGATCCGGGCGAACGGGAGATCGTACAAGGCCCGTTTACATGGGTCGTGGCCAAGAACAAGTACTTCCTGCTGGGAGTGCTTGCGCCTCCGGCGACGCCCGGCTTCACGGAGCTCAGTGTCACGGGCGGTACGCGTGAGTCCAAGCAGGCAACGCGCGCGCAGGGCCACGTCGTGATGGACCTGCGAAACGGCGCGACGGCGATGGAAGTATATGCGGGCCCGCAGGAGTTCAAGCGCATGGTGGCCATGGGACGCGAGTTCGAAAGCTCGAACCCGTACGGTGGCTTCATGCAGAAGATCATCCAGCCGTTTGCCACGCTGGTGATCAAGACGCTGCTCTGGATGAAGGAAGTGGGTGGGCTGTCGTACGGCTGGGTGCTGGTGATCTTCGGTGTCGCGGTGCGACTGATCTTGTGGCCGATCAACCAGCGCGCCATGCGCACGTCGCTGCAAATGCAGCAGATCCAGCCGGAGATTCAGGCGGCGCAGGCCAAGCACAAGGGCGATCCGCAGAAGACGCAAGCCGAGATCATGAAGGTGTACGCCGAGCACGGTCTCAATCCGTTGAGTTCGCTCACGGGCTGTTTGCCGATGTTCATCCCGCTGCCGGTGTTCTTCGCACTGTTCTTCGTCTTCCAGAACACGATCGAGTTCCGCGGCGTGTCGTTCCTCTGGCTGCCGGACATCTCGATCAAGGATCCGTTCTACGTGCTTCCGGTGCTGGTAGCCGTCACGGCAATGCTGCTCTCCTACATCGGCCTGCGCGGCATGAAGTCGAACGACCAGCAGAAGATGATGATGTACATGATGCCGGCACTCATGTTGTTCATCTTCCTCAACATGGCGTCCGGGCTCAATCTCTACTATCTCGTGCAGAACCTGGCGTCGCTGCCGCAGCAATGGCTGATTGCGCAGGAGCGCGGCCGTCAGACGCCGCTCGTGCGCGGCTGATTGCGCGCGACTTGGTGCCGTTGACCGGCCGAGACACAGGGCAGGTGGGAGATGCCGATGGGTG
>JBGTFN010000142.1:0-7142 GCA_041747275.1 Gemmatimonadaceae bacterium
GGTGAGACCGCGATGTCGCCGCGTGAGACAGGCGCGAAACCCAGCGCTCGTATCTCGATGCTCACGATGCCTGCGCGAACGCCGCGCAGCGTGAACCGGCCGAGCGAATCGGACTGGGTAACGCCCGCGCCGCCTCTCACACGTACGGTGGCGCCAGAGACCGGCGCCTCGGTGCGCAGCGTTACGAGGCGGCCTGAGACGACTCCGACGACGGCGGCTGTGTCCTGTGCCTGAAGTTGGCCGAGCGAGAGCAGCCAGCAGAGCACGAGCGACGATGCGAAGCACCAGGGGAGTCGAGGCATATGCGGCACAACGCGGATGATGTGCCGAACGTGTCCATGGAGTCCAGCAATCGGTTGGCGATGAGCCGTGCTGCGTCCGGCCGCGCGAGTGCCGTGCACGCACGTGCAGCCTCATGCCATGACCGCTCGCCGTCCTCGTTCGCGAACCACGTGGATAGCGCGCCAACCACTGCCTCCGGCGACGGCGTCCACTTCCCCGCACCCGCATTGCACACATAATCAACGTTGCCGCTCTCCTGCCCCGGTATCGCTCCGTAGAGCAGCATCGGGCAGCCCGCTGCGTAGGCCTCGCTGATCGTGCCAGGACCGGCCTTTGTTACCAAGGCGCTGGACGCGCGCATCATCTCACCAAGCCTGTCAACGAAACCGTACACGTGTACTACGCCGAGCCACTTTCGCGCGCGCAGTCGCTCGGCGAGCGCCGCGTTTCGGCCGGTCACCACCGCCACGTCACATGGCAGGCGCGCCGAGTCGATCGCGCTGAGAATCTGTTCGAGCGGACCGACACCATCGCCGCCACCGATGAGCATGATGGTCGGTCGGTGCACGCTCCATCCCAGCATCGTGCGCAATACATTGCGGTCGCCCGGCCGGGAGACGAAGTGCGGGGACACAGGCACGCCGATCACATGCACTGCGCCTGCTGACACGCCACAGCGAAGCGCACGATCACGCGCAGGGTCGGTGGGCACGATGGTCACGTCGGCGCATCGCTGGTACCACGAATCATGACCGCTCACGAGGTCCGTCACGACGACCGCAAGTGGAGTGCGCGGAAACACGCGACGCAGCGGTGTGGTCAGCAGCGGATGCGTAGACACAATGAGGTCCGGCGCGTCCATCGTTGTGAGCTTGTGAAAGGTGCGGCGGAGTGCGGGCCACGCCAGCATCTGCAACGTGGCGGTGCGTCGGGTGGTATTGGTGAGGGCGAAACCGCTGCGCCAGATCCATGGAGCACGATTCACGACGACCGGATACGCCGCGGACAAGCGGTCGAAAGGCCATCGACTCGTCATGGCATACGGATCCACGAGCGTCACATCGAGCGGCCTGTTGAACGGCGCATTTTCCCCCCACCGGGCGGAAGCCGCGTCAACGAGTCCGTCCCGTATCGCCGTGGCAGCCGCGCGATGACCTCCGCCAGTATCAGAGAACGCGATGAGAACGCGCATCACGCGACCGCGCGCGGGCTTGTCCCAACTGCCACGCTGTGTACCGGTTCAAACGCGCGCGTCATCGGAGTACCAGTCCATTGGTGCGGGACCGGCAAGCCCAGGGCCCAGAGCACCGTTGGCGGAACGTCGAGCAGCGAATGCCCGTGCTGCAATTCTTGCGCGTGAACGCCGCTGCCATGCACAAAAATCGGGATCGTGCAATCGAGTGGATGCAGACTGTCGTGCCCGTTCGGCAGCGTTCCCCCGCCGCCATGATCTGCGAGAGCAATCAGCGCGGTCTCGTGCTCGCATTGGGAAAGCAGCGCCATCAGGGCACCGAGAGCCCCGTCCATCCGCGATACCGCCTCGAGGTACGGAGCCGACATCCACCCCGACCGATGACCTTCCGCATCACAGTCCGGCCAGTGCATGATGATCAGGCCATTACGCTGTCGCTTGATGGCTGGGATGGCAGCCCGCAAGAGCTCTCGCGCTTCGGCCGGCGCAAAGTGCGCATCGGTCACTCCCAGCTCCTTCACGATGCGGCGCGCGAGACCACGCAGGAGCCAAGGGACCTCTCGCACTGATCCTGTCGTCGCGTGGCCGGCTTCGGCTACCTCACGCGGCAGCGGACGCAAGCGATGCAGGTCCCTTGGCAGCGCGAATCGATCGCTGGCGATGCCGTGTTCGCTGGGCGGAACGCCCGACAGCAGCGATGTCATGGCCGCTGCCGTCACACTCGGCTGGACGGTGGTGGCAGTCAGCGTATGCGCGCTGCGACTTCGCAGCGCCTCGAGATGCGGAAAGCGCGCGTCTCCGACGACATCCGCACGTAAGCCGTCGAGCACCAGCAGGACTACACGTTGAACGCGCGCCCGGGCAGCAATCCCTGCCACGCCACCGGGCCCTGCCCTGCACATCGCTTCGGACATCGCGCCTCAAAGGTGTGTGTAGCCTCCAAGGTGCACGGGAAATCGCGAAGAAGGCGTGACAAACGCGTCCCGATCACGTCACACGGCAAATCGCCAACGAGCATCGAGGCTCGTTGGCGACTCCAGAAAACAACCAGCGCTTGCCTGCAACGCCCCTCCGGGTTGGGTGCAGGTCGTTAGCGCGTTGCGTCCGCGAGTTCCTTGACCGACTCCGCCAGCATGCGCACCTTCGCACCGTCCGTCGCCCCACGCGAATCACCCTCGAGCGTCGTGGCCAGCTGTGACAGCGCATCTCGACGCGACGAACCGGTGGCTCGTTCAGCCGAAGTAATCGAGGAACGAACCGATGCGAGGCGTCCGGCATCCATGCCGTTGTTGCGGGCGAGCTGGTCAATTAGCGCCTTGGCCTTCGCAAAGCTCGGCGGCCACACCAGCTTCGGCTGTCCTTGCGCATTGAGGAACTCGAAGCGGACCGTCTTGGCCGCATCGATCTCGTTCTGCGAGATGTGCGCACTCGGCTGCAGCTCGAAGATGTCGAGACCGCGCGCAATTTCGGAGCTTACGAGCACGCCGTTGTACCAGTACACCGACCACGAGCCCGCCGTCTCCATCGTTGTGGCGTTCACCGGGCCGCGATCATGATACGCGATCTCACGCGGGTTCCGGGGATCGGTGAAGTCGACGATCGAGATGCCGCCCTGATACCACGACTGCACCATGATATCGCGGCCCGGAATCGGAATGAGCGAGCCGTTGTGCGCCACGCAGTTCTCCACCGCCGTCTGCGCGGCCGGCAGCTTGTAGTAGCTCTGGAACGTCATGTTGCCATTGGCGACCGTGAAGATCGCGTTGGCGCCCCACGCGGCGGGATCCGACTCGCGGCACTTTGCGCCGGTGCCACCGCCCCATTCGTCGGTGAAGATCACCTTGGACCCGTCATTGTTGAATGTCGCGCTATGCCAGTACGCAAAGTTCGAGTCGGATACGGCGGCAAGGCGACGCGGGTTCGCGGGATCCTTGATGTCGAGCAGCAGGCCGTATCCTTCGCATGCACCGCCGGCCAATCCAATTGCCGGAAACAGGGTGATGTCGTGGTACTGGTTCGGTCCGACGTTCGCGTCCGTCGGGCCTACCATCTGCGCAATCATTGCCGGGAGGGCGGCGCGAAGTGTTGCCGAGTCGGCGGCAGTCGCGGCACCGGTACCATTGCGCTGACGGACAATCGCGGCCAGCTGCGCGTCGGCGAACTGGTCGGGCAGGACCATCGTCTCGCCCATCACGTCCGCAACGAACGCCCCACGTGCAC
The DNA here is from genome assembly GCA_041747275.1 of Gemmatimonadaceae bacterium. Classification (GTDB taxonomy): domain Bacteria; phylum Gemmatimonadota; class Gemmatimonadetes; order Gemmatimonadales; family Gemmatimonadaceae; genus JAABRT01. The sequence goes on from JBGTFN010000142.1 coordinate 3,695, forward strand.
GTGCACGATCGATCTCGGCACGGTCAGCGGGCGCCATGCCATGTGAGGGTGGCTTGACGAGCCCGGTGAAGATACGCGGTGAGTTGACGATCGCAGCTTTCGTCGGATCAGCCAACGGCACCTTGATCACTTCAATCCGAAACAGCGCCGAGTTGGGGTCGGCGCCCGGCGGCGCACCGGAGCATCCTTCGAGCTCCGTCGCGGGACGCACCGGCGCCGATCCGGACACATAGACATACACATTCTGCGTGTCGTTCGGGTCGACGAGTAGCGAGTGCGTGTGCGAGCCGCGGCACGTCTGCACATTGCTCACGTACCTCGGATTGCGGATATCGCTGATGTCGAAGATGCGGATGCCGCGCAGTCGATCCTTGGACACCGCGGTGGTGACGCCTTCCGTGCCACAGTCCAACCTGCCTTCCATGCCTTCACCCGAGACAAAGAGCAGGTTCTTGTACACGGAGACATCGCTCTGCGACGCCGGACACTCGAAAGCACGTACGAGCGACGGACTCGCGGAGTTCGTGATGTCCCAGATCTGGAATCCATGGAAACTGCCCTGAATGACGTAGTTGCCGATGAACGCCAGATCGGAGTTCCACTTGCCCACGAACGCGTCGGGTGGGGGCGTGGTGGAGACGAGCCTCAGGTTCCAGGCGGCCTCGCCGGCGTCGAACACGCCGGCCTTGAGACCGATGCGCGGATCGGGGCTGGGAGCAGCGCCCGACATCGAACCGGCGGGCATGGGTGCGCTCGACACCTGCGTCGAGGGCGCGCACGCGGCTGACGCGGCGAGCATCAGAGCCAACGGTGCAGCCGGCTGCAACACATGCCGGCGAATTGTTTCGCGAAGAGTTGCTCCAACAGAAGTCATAGCGGCATCCATTTCAATGTGATCTCAGAATCCGGATGAGGAAGCGAGCGCCTCGAGCATGAGCTCCATTCGCGCCACCTCGGTACGCTGGTCCACCTGCACATCGGACGCAAACCGGAACACGTCCGTATCCTGCCCTGCTCCATCCGTGGCGAACAATTCCTCCACCATCACGACTGCACCCTTGTGGTGGGCGATCATGAGTGTGAGGAACAAGCGGTCGAACGCGACACCACGGGCCGCGGCCAACTGCGCCAGTTGCGCGTCTGTAAGCATGCCAGGCATCATCGCGTGGCCTGCGTGTGCATCAGCCAGTGCGTCGGCGTGCGCCGCCGATTGCGAGTTCTTGCCGGGCAGCGCCGTATCCGCCGATGGCACGGGCTGGTCGCGTGCGCCCAACCATCGTTTCATGATGGCGATTTCATCGGTCTGCGCATTCAGGATGCGTGCGGCCAGCACCCGGATTGTCTGGCTCGCCCCGTTCGTGGGCGCGAGCTTCGCCATCACGACGGCCTGCGAGTGGTGCGCGATCATATTGTTCATGAATCGAACATCTGCGGGCGTGAAACGCGCTCTCGCACTGTCGAGGCGGGCTCGATAGAGTGCTTCCCGGGCTGCAGCAGTCGCCGCCACACCCTGCGCGGACGCGTTTTCAGGAGGTGGAGTTGCAGCGCACGCCGAGGCGCCCGCCACTGCTGCTGCCAGTGCAAGGCACCGGACAGAAAAAAGAGGTACCGTCATGCCCAACTGGTACCCACGCATGCCGCGCGGGGTTCTCTCAGCGCATCAGCATCCATTGGCCAAGCGTGCCGAGCACGGACATGACCAACGAGGCGATTAGCGCCCACTTGAAGCCGTCGATCTCGAGCGCGTCGCTCACCTTGGCGGTAATGAGGAGCAGGATCGCATCGATGATCCAGCGCGTGATGAACGCGAGCAAGAGGGCGATGCCAAGCGTCGCAATCGCGAAAACGGTGAAGAAGAGCCAACCCAGCAGCAGGTTGAGCACACCAAAGATCGCGGCCACCCAGAAGGCGCTGCCGAAGTCCTTCAGTTTGACACCGGGAAGGACGGCGGCCGTGACCCAGACGGACACGGCGAGGATGAGCCAGGAGAGGAGTAGGTTCATGATTATTCTACGTTTGGTTCAGGGCCAATGTTTCGCTCGCTCAGCCGCCGAGCTCATTGAGGCGAGGATTCACGATGTTGTTGTATATGGAGCCGAACGTAAAAGTGATGCCGACCGATGCGCGCAGTCGATATGCGGTCGCCAACGCCCGCTGACGTGTCAGCACCTCGTCATCGGACGCTTCGCCGCGTGGGAGATATAGCTGGTCCTGCACCTTGGCCGCCTCCGCGCTCACGTCAAGCGAAAGGCCCCTCGACAGACGAAACTGACTGCGCGCGAAAAACGAAACGTTGAAGCGCTCCGCATCGTGCAGGAACTGCGTATAGCGCAACGACCCGTCCAGCGTGCCCCACGGCAGACGTGATTCGCCGGCAATGATCGCTTGCGCGACGGGGCGATGCTCCGACAGTTGTTCGAAGATCGTGATTTCCTGATAGTCGTAGAAGCGGCTGCCCAACGCAACGATACCGACAAGCTGCCGGCTCGTCGCTTCGACCCAGGGGAACAGGTTGTATTCGGCAGACAGGTCCACCTCCACGAACGCATCCTGATTCCGGAACTCCGACAATCCCGCGTTCAGACGCGAGCCCACCGAAAAATGTGGGCTCAAACTGCGTACGATGCGCGAATTCACGTTGGCGCTGCGCAGCACGAACTGACGTTCGGTGCCGTCCGACAATTTGAACTGCTGTGATCGGTATTCGTTATCCGCGTTGAAGGTAAGCTTCCACTCGTCCGTAATGCGCGAGGCGCTGAAGCTGGCATTCAGCTCGTAGTCTTTCGACCGGCTTTCCGCACGTCCGTTTCCGCGGAGTCGCGCACGATACACCCACAAATTCCAGCGATCCGAATTCACGACGGGCGCCGCATCGGCATCGAACTCGGGCGCCGCATACGCCACCGTGAACAGCTCAGTGCCAGCAAACCGCGCCGCGTCCGAGGCCAGTCCCAGGTTGATCACGCGCGACAGTGTGCGCCTCCGCATGTCGTCACTGGAGTTCGGCGGCACGCTGGCAGTCAGAGTATCGACAGCGGGCGCAAGACGCCGCTGCGCGATGAACAGCAGCGTGTAGGCTGTACCGCCCGCACCGGTACCCAATCGTGTGATGAGCAGGTGCACGTCGGCATCCAGGCGATCCTGGGTCCAGATCGCGTAGGGATGTTCACTGACGATGAAGTTGCGGTCACAACCGCCGGAAGGGCAGTCGAGAAATACGCGGAGTCGGTCATCCGTCCTGTTCTGGGCGTTCGCAGCTGCTGGGAACGCGACGAGAAGGGCGACAAGCAGACCGCGCACCGTTGGGAAGAGGCGTCGTATCATGCTGAACGGTAGTGGATTGAGCCGTTGTCTGTTGCTCGGCGTTGCTCGGCGTTGCTCGGCGTTGCTCGGCGTTGCTCGGCGTTGCTCGGCGTTGCTCGGCGTTGCTCGGCGTTGCTCGGCGTTG
>JBGTFN010000143.1:0-10446 GCA_041747275.1 Gemmatimonadaceae bacterium
CGTTGCCGCGAGCGGCGCGCTGCTCCTGATCGTCATGGCGGTGACGGCGCGCGTGCAGGCTGACCGGGCAACGGAGGCTGCCGAGCGCACCGCAGCCACGAACGCGTTCCTGCTCGGGCTGTTCCGGCTGCCCTATCCCTACGACTCCGGCGCGTCTCGACATCAGTCGTTGCGCGCGATGCTCGACTCAGGCCGCACACACGTTGCCACGCTTGCCGGCGCAGATGGCGATGCCGACGTGGCGATGCTCCTGGCTCTTGCCACGGGCTACGGTGGCCTTGGTGATTATTACGCCGCCGCCGAACTCGCTCGCGAAGCAGTCACTCGACGCCTCTCGGTCCACGCACCAACGGATACGTCCGTTGTGCGCGCCCGCGCCGCATTGGCGGAAGCGTTGCGATTGAAGGGCGATTTTCTGGCCGCTATTGCGCAGTTCGACACGCTGCTTCCGCTGCTGACGCGGCAGTACGGCGCTCGCAGTCGGGCCGTCGCCGTGGTGCGGCAGTCACGTGCCCGCGCGCGCATGAGTCACGGTGATCTCGATGCCGCCGCCCATGAACTGCGCGACGTGATTGCGATTCTGGCGGACAGTGGTGGGCGCGCGCCCATCCCCCATGCGCATGCGGTGCAGACCCTTGGTCACATCGAGATGGCACGCCAACGGTACACGGAGGCGGAGCGGCACTATCAGCAGTCACTCGGGCTGCGACTCTCGTCTCACGGGAATGCTCTCGAAGTCGCAAACAATCAGGGTGATCTGGCCATGGCACGGCTGCAGCAAGGTGACCTCGAGAGCGCCGACTCACTGCTTGTCATGTCTCGGGCCACCAAGGTGTCACAGCTTGGAGAGCGCGATCCAGAAGTCGCCGATGACGACCTCAAGCTCGCATGGCTTGCATTGGCACGAGGGCAGCCCGAGCGCGCGAGGGCGTTTGTGGCGCGTGCGCGGGCTGGGTACGCGTCGGTGGCCAACATGCCGCGGCAACGGCAGCAGTTGTTGCGTGCGGCGGAGGACGCGGTCGGGCGGTGATCAGCGCTCGCGCATCGCCGGACTCCTCGAAAGCCTTCGCCCGAATGTGTGTGGCTACCGGACGGCGCTCGCCGCTGTCGCTCAGTTGTCGATCAGCACCACACCCTCGAGCGGTGCCCCACCACCGACCTTCTCCACCGCCGCGATCGTGCGAATCTTACCAGCGGCGACTTGCACACCGGTGATGGTCAACACCGGCGTTTTGGTGCCGGCCGTGGTCAGGATGATCACGAACGTGCCCGCATCGCGCACGATGTAGTCACTCGCCGCTTTCTCGGCGAGATTCGCCCTTGCCGGCGTCGCGTTCGCAAGCTCGTTGGCGTTGCCGAGAATGTACACGTCCACAGCTCCCCGGCCGATCGCCGCGTGCACCGCGCGCAACTTCACTTTGCCAGCCGCTGGCGCCGAGTTGTTATCGGCGAACAGAAACGACTGTGGCGCCGCTTCCGTGCCGGCGGCAAACACCGTGTAATCAGCCGCGTTGGCGATGTTCTGATTGACGGTGGTCAGATCCGTGGTGGAACCAGTCTTTCGGATCTTTACGGCCGTCGCACCGGCCGCGGTGCTGCGATACCCCTCACTCGATTTGTACGCGAGGTTGGTCTTGTAGCTTGTGGTATTCAACAGCACATCAACACCCGTGACGTTACTGACGGCGTGCACCACGCGCACGCGACCGGTGTTTGACGGCCCCGATGCATCGTCGTCGCACGCGATGATCGATGCAGCGGCGGCCACGGCAAGAACACTCCGAACAACAGCGATACTGAACAGACGCATGACCTGCTCCGTGTAGAAGGGAATCGACAACGCACACCACGTCGTCATCTGCACGGCATTACTTGTGCAATCCGCGGCGCATCACAACGTGTGATACCACGCCGCCAGCTCTTGCTGCCTTGTTGTGGCAGCGCGTACATCCTACACCGCGAGTGGAACAGCCCGCTCCAGCGACGCCGTCACAAACAGCATCGTCTCCTCGTTCCCCTCAGCTTTCACCAGCACCTTGTCATGCGGATGCGTGACCTGGGATCGACCGCTCAACACCGCGTCGTAGCCTTCCGTGTTCAACTCTCCGGCCGCGTTACAGTAGGCGATCATCACGTTGCTCTCGAACGCACGCGTGGTGCACAACGAGTCGATGAGCAGAATTTCATCGTCGATCACGTCCTCCACTTCGTCCGACGGCTTCGTGAACGACCAATACGTGGGCGCGATGATCAGCTCCGCGCCCTGACGCGCCATTTCCACGAACAACAGCGGGAAGGCCAGGTCCCAACAGATGATCAGACCGACCATGCCATACGCGGTGGGAAAGACCGAAACGCTGTGCCCGGGCGTGATGGTTGCGCGCTCGGTCTCCCAGAGATTGATCTTCCGGTAGGAGCCGGCCACGCTGCCGTCCTTGTTGATGTAAAACGCCGTGTTGTACGCGTAGCTACCGTCGCTGACGGCCCATGAGCCCGGCACGAGATCCACTTGATGCTCCACCGCCAATCGCTGAAAGAAAGCGAGAAACTCCGACGCGCGCGGGAGTGCGGCGAGCTGGCCGCCAAGCGGACCGCTGACTGCGTCCTCCGGAAAGACGACGAGCTGTGCGCCCTTTTTGGCCGCCTTGCGAATGAACTGCTCCATCCGGGCCAGATTGGCGTCAGGATCCCCGAGGGCGATGTCGAGTTGAACGAGGGCGATCGCGATCTGCATGTGCGTGCTCTGGGTGCGTGAGGCCTGATATCGTGCGGGTACTACACCTGCCGACACGCTCTGTCACGTTCAACAACAATACGCTCCAGGAAATCGCGGATCGGTATCGCGCGATGGCGCCCGAGATGGTGGGTCCGATGCGTACGTGATCGAGATGTTTATTGCGCCGTACGGGTCCCTACCCTCATCCGCTTCAAGCAGCGCATGAGACGCGTGGTTGCCATGTGGCGGCCGCGCTGGATTGATTGCGGCCATGGCGATTACACGAACCGCCAAGCATCCGATGGTCCGCATCGCATCCATCGCTGTCGTCCTGCTGGTCGTGCTCGTCGGTGCGCTTCGCCCGGCAGAGTTCGCTGCAGGCGCTGCCGCCGTGCTGGGCGCGACCACGCGGGCACACCCTGGGTTCGGACGTGTTCGTTGTTATGCAGATGCCGATCAATCGTGGCGCCGCGACAGCGGCTCGTCCGCGAACGATTCTGCGCTCCTGCAACCGGGGCGCGATCGGCCGTCTCCACGGCTCCAGCGTAGCGCAATGTGTTGATTTACTCACTATATTAAGTATTTTTACTCAATAAAATGAGCAAACCCCCCGCGTTCCAGCGACAGGCAGCGACCACCCTCGCGGCACGTCTCGCCGAACCCCGCCGCTTCATGCAAGTCGTCGCCGGCGCGCGTCAGGTGGGGAAGACCACCCTCGTCCAGCAGGTCACCGACGCCCTCGCGCTGCCCGTGCGAACCGCCAGCGCCGATGAGCCCACCCTGAAAGGCACCGACTGGATCGCCCAGCAATGGGATGCCGCGCGGCTGGCCACCTCCGAAGATGCCGGCGCCGTGCTGGTCCTCGACGAGATCCAGAAGATCCCCGGCTGGTCAGACACCGTGAAGCGCCATTGGGACGAGGACACTCGCACCAGATGCCCTCTCCACGTAGTCCTTCTGGGCTCGGCCCCGCTGCTCATCGCCCAGGGACTGGCTGACAGCCTCGCCGGCCGCTTCGAAATAATCCCGCTGTCGCACTGGTCGTTTGCCGAAATGCACACGGCGTTCGGCTATACGCTCGACGAGTACCTGTTTTACGGTGGTTATCCGGGTGCCGCGCCGTTGATCGGCGATCCCACGCGCTGGGCGCGATACGTGGCACACAGCCTTGTCGAAACGTCGATCTCGCGCGACGTGCTGCTGCTCACGCGCGTCGACAAGCCGGCCCTGCTCCGCCGTCTATTCGAACTCGCCTGCCGCTACTCGGGGCAGATCCTGAGCTACACCAAGATGCTCGGCCAGCTGCAGGACGCCGGCAATACCACCACCCTCGCCCACTATCTCGACTTGCTGGCCGGTGCAGGCATGGTGTGCGGACTGCAAAAGTACGCCGGCGATGTGGCCAGAAGCCGCGGGTCGAGCCCAAAGTTGCAGGTGTTGAATACCGCCCTCATGACTGTGACCAGTGGCATCACGCTCGACGAGGCGCGTGCGGACCGCGAGTTCTGGGGGCGATTGGTCGAGTCCGCAGTTGGCGCTCATCTCACCAACGCCGCCATGCGTGGCGAATGCACCGTGCACTACTGGCGCGAACGCAATCACGAAGTCGATTTCGTGGTACAGGCCGGTCGCACACTCACCGCCATCGAGGTGAAGAGCGGACGCGCCCCGCAGGCGCACGCGGGCACGGCGGCTTTTGCGCAGGCCTTTCGACCAACACGGACGTTGATGGTGGGGGGCGATGGAATCGCCCTCGAGGAGTTCTTGATGCAGCCGGTGACGCATTGGATCGGCGCGATGCCGTGACCGAACGGCGGCGTGAACATAGTTCAATCGATCGAGTCCCTTCACTCGCTCCAATGATCACTGCCGAGTTGCTTCAGCGAATCACCATCAGTACCGATCAATGCGGCGGTCGGCCGAGTATCCGCGGTATGCGTATTCGCGTCATGGACGTCGTGGAGTTGCTCGCGGCGGCCGAATCCCGGGAGCAGATTCTCCAGGACTACCCGTATCTGGAGCCCCATGACATCACCGCCTGCCTGTTGTACTCGCCGCGTCGGATGAGTCATCCCAACGTCGCTGCGTAGCGCGCAAGAAGCCGGCGACACTGCGTTAGCAACCGGCCAATCCACTGCCATGGACCCACGCACCATCCTTCCGCATCGGTATCCCTTCCTGATGGTGGATACCATCGACGAAGTGCACGGCGGCAGAATCGCGCGCGGCACCAAGGTCGTGACCGGTTCCGAATGGCTGGTGATCGGCTCCTCCGGCACCAACACACTGCGCGCGATGCCGCACCTGCTCATCGTCGAAGCGTTGGCACAGCTCTCGGCGGCCGTCATGCAAGGCTTGATCGACAGTGAAGGCGCGATCGCCGCGAAAGTGCTGCTCGGCGACGTGCGCACACCGGTGTGATCACCGTTCGTGGTGCGCGGGGATGTGGTGCTGATGGTGATTGTGGACGACGATGATGTGCCGCAGGTGGGGCGGTTTGTGATTGAGCGGGGTGGGTGACAAACTCCTTGCCCGGGTCTCGACTATCTGGCGGGCGGCATGTCTGAAGATCAGATCCTTGCGGATTTTCCCGACTTGGAACTCGAAGACATTCGCGCCTCGCTCGCCTTCGCTGCTGACCGCGAACGTCGACTGGCCGGTGACGTGGCGGCGTGATCGAAGCTGATCGGCTAGCAGCGACTGATCTGCGGCTGCTGTTCGATGAAAACCTGGCTCCGTCGCTCGTACAAAGCAAAGCTTCCTGCGGGGCGCGCCGCCGAAAGTCATCTGGACCAAACTCGGCAACTGCTCTACAGAGGATGTCGAGCAAGCACTTCGAGGTCGATATGAGACCATCGTTGATTTCGCGCATGATGCAACGGCTGCACTCCTTGTGTTAGCGCGACCGTAATGCACGCTCACGCCCGAGCAGTTCAAGTACACCCTACCGTGTTACAGCGTGCGGTTGCCGACGACTCGATGCCAAGTACTGCCACTTCGAGTTCCGCGGCGAGCAGGAGGGGCGGCCGAGTCCTTGCGTCGCAACTCGGTTTTACGGTCTGGGCGAACTATTATCGGACTTTTTGCCACAGCAGTTGTTGCGTGGGCGCGACGAGTTGCTGGACTACCTCAACAAGCTCGTCTATTCAAAAATGTTGACCTGTAAGAACATAGCCATACGCAATTTGAGGTATATTTTATGCTTCTGATTTGGTTGAGGTGACTCCCAACCATTTTTCAGGAGGCTCAAGTGTTCGCTCGATTCCCGCTGTTGAAGGTCGCCGCCATCGGCGCGCTCGCCCTTGCGACCGCGTGCGCAGAATCCCCGAGCGAGATTACCTCGCCGGAGCTCGAGCTTCCGGGCGGGCCCGGCCTTAACGTCTCGCCGATTACGATCGGTGGCGCCTTTTTCGGATTCACGGCAGACAATCTCGGTAGCGAATTCTGGGATAATCTCTCTACCGATGGAGACAACTGCAACATTGGCTTTTTCGCGGTGGGCACCGCCTTTGGTCCCTGTATCAACGAGAAAGCCGGCACCTCTGCCAACGCTGGTGGCTTCGTAGGCGGCACTTTCTTCGGCAAGAGCCTTGGCGCCGAGAACGAATCCTTCCTGCTGCCACCGGGAAGCTATGTCGTGACGTTTCTTGGGGGCCTCCGCGGTGCGGGCGACCCCTGTTGTGGTCCGGAGAACACGATCGGCTACTACACCGAGCCCGGCGGGGTCAAGACCTTTATCCCGTTCGCGAGCATCGCCACCAACGGCACTCTGAACATCACGACGTCGACGAACTGGGGCTTGTACATCAAGCCAGGTACCGGTACCAACTTCGGCCAGCCCTGCGACGATGACGCCGGTGCGGGCCTCTACTGCACCGGCGAGGGGACCAACTTGTGGGCAATGTTCCGCTCGGCTGACCAGAAGAAGCACCTGTTTGGCGTCGAGGATCGCCCCACTTCGGGCGACTACGACCATAACGATCACTTCGTCGCTTTGGATGTCTCGGAGCCGTTCATCACGGGCAGCGGCCGCATGACCGGCGGCGTAACGGTCGACCACGATCTCTACCGCAACCTGAGGGCATCGCTCACCATCCATTGCGATAACAAGCTGTCGAACAACATCCAGATCAACTGGAACAACGGCCAGAATTTCCACCTGGACAAGAACAGCCTGACGGACGTCGTCTGCCAGAAGATCGGCGAGCCGCGCCCCCCCGTCGCCCCGATCAACGTGTTCTCCGGCAACGCCACCGGCACGCTCAACAACCAGTCCGGCGCCCGTCTCACGTTCACCTTTACCGACAACGGTGAGCCCGGCAATAGCGATCGCATCTCGCTCAAGATCTACAGCCCGTCGAACGAACTCGTCCTCGATGTCACTGATGCGCAGGTCAAGTCCGGCAACCTGCAAGCGCACTTCGACCAGCCGCACGGCCAGAAGAAATAACCTGCACTCACCGGCCATACCGATCGCCCGCGGCAACTCGTCGCGGGCGATCGTCTTTGTTGTGCGCCCGTCTTCGTCGTCGGACCAGCTCGTATCACGTTCGTTTGAGCTGTGAGGCAACGTAGCGGGAGTTTCGCATGAGCATCCGCAACGCTAGCGGCGATCCAGGCAGAGCACCACGAGGCGCGACGTCGAGCCTCCGCCGGTCGCGATCGCGATGAATTGACGCCCGTCGCTCGTGCGGTACGTCATGGGATTCGAGTACGCCTGTTGCCCGAGGTCGAGCTCCCACAGCGTGACGCCCGTGCGCGTGTCGATCGCATGGAGCACGCGTCCGCCCCCCGACGCGAACACCAGCCCCCCGCCCGTAACGAGTCCGCCCGGTGAGCCGGAAACACCGAGCCGCGAGGGAAGTACCGCGCCGCGGAGCGCGGGATGCGCGCGCACCTCGGGGGTGTCACCAAGCGGCACCTGCCACATCGTCTCACCAGAGTTCATATCAACGGCGGTGAGCGTGCCGTACGGCGGCTTGTTCACCGGCAAACGCCTTGGCGAGCGTTCGGCGCCCTCGGCGTTGTCGCGCTGCGAGACGCCGAGGGACGAGTTCGCGAGGTCGATCACATAGGGAGAGTCAACCGTGTCGTTCGCGGCGTCACGCTTTGTCAGTCGGAAGAGCGCCGGCGCGTTGGACCCCTTCACGAAGAGCCAACCGGTGGTGGGATCGACCGCGGCCCCCCCCCAGCCCGCACCGCCGATCACGCCTGGCATGGCGACGGTGCCCTGTAACGACGGCGGAGCGTAGATGGGGCCGAGCCTGTATGGTGCGACCTCGGCGAGTGCGGCCGCGCGCAAGGCCGGCGTGAAGTTCATCAGGTCGTCGACGCCAAGTCCCTGTTGAGTAAACGGCGCTGGCTTTGTTGGAAATGGTTGCGTCGGCCAAGCGGCTTCACCCGGCACGTCGCTAGCGGGGACGGCGCGTTCCTCGATCGGCCAGAGCGGCGCGCCCGTCTCGCGCTCGAACGCGAAAAGCATCCCTTGCTTGGTCGGTGCGACGACGATGTCCTTCCGCACACCGTCGTGCGTAACCGTCATAAGGTTTGGCGGAGCCGGAAGGTCGTAATCCCAGAGTCCGTGATGCGCGACCTGGAAATGCCAGACGCGCTCACCAGTGCGCGCATCGAGCGCGACGAGCGACTCGCCAAAAAGATTGGTGCCTTTGCGCTCGCCGCCGTACCAATCGTCGCTCGGCGTGCCAACCGGCAGGAAGACGAGACCGCGCGCACTGTCCACAGTGAACGGCGCCCAGACGTTGGTGTGACCCTTGTAGCGCCAGGAGCTGTCTTCCCAAGTGTCATTGCCGACCTCGCCCGGCTCGGGCACTGTCTTGAAGCGCCACACGCGACGACCAGTGCGCACGTTGAACGCCTGCACGTCGCCCGGGGGATCGCCTCGGTACATGAGACGATCGCCAACTCCGTTGCCAACGATCACCAGATCACCCCAAACCACGGGCGGTGAGGTGTTGGTGTAGTGCTCACGACGCACGCTGCGCGAGAGACCGGCGGTGAGGTCGATCTCTCCAGCGTTTCCGAACGAAGCGATGGGCGTGCCGCTGTTCGCGTCGAGCGCGATCAACCGCCAGCGCGAGTTGATGAAGACGCGCCGCGCTCGGCCATCGGTCCAGGTCGCGACGCCGCGGTGCACGAAGCCGGTGCCATTGCTAGGCTGGCCGTACGTCTTCCATGGCTGTGGATCGTACTGCCAGAGTTCGCGGCCGCTGCGCGCGTCGAGCGCGATCACGCGGTTGTACGGCGTGGGGAAGATGAGGGTGTCGCCGATCGCGAGAGGCGTCGCTTGAAACAGACCCGGACGCGCGGGCTTCTGGCCTTCGCTCGCCGGCACTGGACGCTCGTTCGCGTCCCAGCTGAAAGCGACACGCAGTCCGTGCACGTTTGTGCGATCGATGTCGGCGAGCGGCGAGTACTTGAGTCCGCCGGCGTCGTTGCCGTACGCGGCCCACCCTACTGCACCTCCGCGTGCGCGATCGAGCCGTTCCGGCGCAAGCACCGCCTCGCCGCCTTTCATGACAAAGGCGATGCGTTGCAGCGCGTTAATGTCAGTGAGCGGATCGCCATCTACGGCGATTAAATCCGCCACTCTACCCTCCGCGACCGTCCCGATGCTATCGGCGAGGCCAAGTGCTTCGGCGGCGAGCGATGTCGCAGCGCGAATTGCCTCGGCGTTCGATTGACCGGCCTCGCGCACGCGGTAGATAATCTCGCGCGCATTCTGCCCGTGCCCTCCCGCGACGGCATCGGTGCCCATCACCAGCTTGAGACCTGGTGTGCGCATCGCCTCTCGGAAGACCGCGAGGTTCTGTGGCACGACGTCCTCCATGAAGCGGAAACCTTCTTCGGTGAAGTTGCCGACACCGACGAATCGTGCGCGATTCTCGAGGTAGTTCTGGATTACAAGGCCGATGTTGGGCTCGAAGAAGGTCCCGCGCTGTGCCATCAGTTCGAGTTCGCTCGCTGTCACTTGCGTACCGTGAGTGACACCGGTGCATCCGGCGTTCGCCGCGGCGCGCACAGCCGAGGCAGCGTGTGCGTGCACCCAGCTGCGGAGACCCGCTCGCCGCGCCTCGTCGCAAGCCGCAGCGATCTGTGCGTCGCTCAGCGTCTGGCCGCCACCGTCCCGGATGCTCCGTGACGCGAAGATCTTGATGACGTCGGCGCCGCGTGCGGCTGTCGCCCGCACCCACTCACGAATCTGTTCTGGCGTGCGCGAGGTGTCACTGAACTGCGTGACCGATGTGAGGACGCGCGGTCCCTCGGCGCGCCCGTCGGCGATGGCCCGACGAAGTTCGAGGTCAATTGTCGCGCCGAGGCTTTGCACCGTGGTGAATCCGGCGCGCAGTGTAAGCTGGGCGTTCTCCATCGCCGCACGCAGTCGCTGCTGGGGCGTCTCACCGCGGGTGTTCGCGCGGCCGTCGGCGCCGAAGTGAGCGTCAATATGAACGTGCGTGTCGATGAGACCGGGCAGGACCGTCTTCCCCGACAGATCCCACGACACCGACGTCCCCTCTCGCCAAGGCGCGATGCGCGTGATGCGGGAACCGTCGATGGTGAGCACGACGTCGCGCTGCACGCCGCCGCGTCCGTCGAGGAGCGTGCCCGCGCGGATGGTGAGTGGAATGCGTTGCGGTGCGGGCCGGCCCGCCGCGAGCGCGAAAGGGATCGCGAGAATCACGGCGCGACGGAACGCGCGGGAGTAGGTCCTG
>JBGTFN010000144.1:0-2012 GCA_041747275.1 Gemmatimonadaceae bacterium
TACAGGGCGTGCGCGCGCTCGTCGTACTCTTCGGAGCTCAGAAATTGGTTCGGCATGACGGGTCGGACCTCCATCGCGAACGGGTTACCGGATAGTACCGCGCGCCAACGTTCAAGTTCAACCGTGTTCCACCGTCAAATCTACTTCTGTGTACCCAGCCACCGCTCGACACCGTACATCTACGATTGTTCAGGCGGACAACGCGTTGCATGAACCGCAGTTTGCAAGTCTGGAAGCACTTGCGCCGCGCCGCGCGCGCGTACAAGCGCTACCGCAATATCCGCCGCCAACGCAGCATTGGATTCCAGCAGCGCGAGGTTCGCGCGCACCGAAGCCCCGTTCGTACGACGCTCGATATCGGCGAGCAGATACGGCGTGACCGCCCCGCCCCTCACGCCCGCCTCCCGCGCCGCGGCAACCGCCGAGCGAGTCGCCTCGCTGACGAGCTGCTCGGGCAGCGCGAACTCGGCCGGCGGCGGCTGCACTACCAACAACCCGCCGTCTCGACCCAATGCACAGTGATTCAGCCAGGTTTCCGCCACCTCGTGCGCAGAACTGGCCGTGGCGTCGAGCGGAAGTCCCGTCGTAGTCGTAAAGAATCCGGGCAGTTCCCGCGTGCGATAACCAAGCACGGTCACGCCGAGCGTTTCCAGTCGCTCCAATGTCGCCGGCAGGTCGAGGATGCTTTTCGCGCCCGCGCAAACGACAATCATGCGCGTGCGTGCGAGTTCCACGAGATCGGCGGACTCGTCAAAGGGCGCGTCCCGGTGCACACCGCCAATGCCTCCAGTCGCAAACACTTCAAGTCCTGCGAGCGCGGCGAGTGTCAGCGTGGCCGCAACCGTGGTAGCTCCATCGGCTTCGTCGGCCATGCACCATGCGAGGTCACGCGAGGAGACCTTGCGCACACCATCACGCGCGAGAAACCGCTCGACATCCGCCTCAGCCAGGCCAACCCATGGAACACCGCGTACCACGGCGGTGACGGCAGCTTGTGCGCCGCGCTGCTTCACGGCCTTGGTCATGCGCTCGAGCGCTTCCCGGTTGTGCGGGATCGCGAGGCCCTGGGCGATGACGGAGCTCTCGAAGGCGACGACGGCGCCGCCGCGCAAAAGCACGGCCTGAATCGGCGCTGCAACCTGCACATGGCGACGTCGGTGCTCAGGCACGACCGATGATAGGATCAGCGCGTCGATTGCGCAATGCAATCGTGCACGATTCGAAGAGAAACGTGTCGCTACTTTCGCCAGGTGTGGGTGATGAGCTCGCCCATGCGCGCCATCAGCACCTGCGGCTCGCTGTCGATGATCCAGCGAGTATCTGCGTTGTCACGCGTCATGACGCATGCGACAATGCGTGAGCGCAGGTACCACAGCGAACATTCCGTGCGCACGCTGTCGGTCGCGCCAGTCTTGTGCGGCGCGCGCACCCCGCTCACGTGTCGCTGCAGCAACTGCTGGTCTTCATTCGCCGCCAGCATATCGAGCATGGCGGAGTCCATCGCAGGCGACACGGCCCGGCCGTTGGCCAGCAGCGCGAAGAGCGCGGCCATCTCGCGAGGCGTTGTGACCCCAAGACCGTAGCGGACCGAACTGTCCATTGCCACGCTCGACGAGCGCAGGAATGTCTTCGAGTGCACGCGCGTTCGCGGAAGGCCGAGCGAGTCCATCTTGTCCCACACGCGCCGGATGATGATGCGATCGAGCAGCAGGTTCGTGGCCGTGTTGTCGCTGATGGTGATCATGAGCCACGCCGCGTCGTGCACGGTGATAGTGATGCCGGCGTGCAGGTGCTGCAGCGTGCCCGCTCCCGGCACGACGTCGATGGGCAGCACGTTGATGCGATCCGCCAGCGACAGGCGGCCCCTGGCGACAAGGTCGAACACGGTCACCAGCACCGGCACCTTGATGAGACTGGCCGTCGGGAACGGCTCGTCGGCTCGACGAGCAAGTTCGGCGCCGCCGCGCAAAAGCACGGCCTGAATCGGCGCTGCAACCTGCACATGGCGACGT
>JBGTFN010000145.1:0-5221 GCA_041747275.1 Gemmatimonadaceae bacterium
CCGCCGCCGGGCACGCCGAGCATGCCGGGGGCGCAGCCGCCGGTAATGCCGGGCGCCACGCCCCCGCCGATGCCCGATACTGCGATTGGCGATGCTGGCAGCGTCCAAGCATCCGGCGACCACACCGGACACGATCACGAACCCGAGCAGATTTCGTCATTCATGATCGGCACGCGAAACCGTTTCGAAGCGCTGCAGCTGCAGCGCGAGATGAACACCGACCTCGTCGAACCGCTCACGGCCATCATTCCCGGAGTCGCGCTCGGCGAGCTGTGGGCGAACATTTCGAGCGCCGAAGTTGGCTTGCGCATCGTAGCGCTGTTCGCCGTGGCAATCGGCCTCACGGGCATGCTCGTGGCGCTCTACAGTTCACTCGACGCGCGTCGGCGCGAGATGGCCATTCTACGGGCCGTAGGTGCGGGACCGCGCACGATCGTCTCGCTGCTGGTGATCGAGTCTGCGCTTCTCGCACTGCTCGGCTGTGTGATCGGCGTGCTGCTCGTGTATGCTCTGCTGATACTTGGTCAGGGTGCGATCGAAGCGCGCTCCGGTGTGCACCTCGCGATTCGTGCGCTCGGCAGTACCGAATGGATGTATCTGGCAGTGGTGCTCGGCGCAGGTACGCTCATTGGCTTCGTGCCGGCCATCAAGGCGTATCGCACCTCGCTCACTGACGGTCTCAGCCCGCGTTCCTGAAGCAGTTCGACCCGCGTTTCTGACATACCGCTCTCCACACGCGCGCGTCCGGTCGCGGACCCACGCGCACGCACTCCCGTTCCGCGCAGGAGTCTCCCCATGTTGTACCGTTCACGAGCAAGTAGCCGTCGGCGTATCGGACAGGCATTCACAGTTGCATGCGCGTTGCTGATCGCTGCAGTCCCCGCGTCCGCGCAGGGTCGTGGTGGCGATCGTCCCATGCAGAAGGCCCCCGGCGCCACAGCACCGTCGCTCGATTCTGCGCCAGTCTACGTGAGGCGTGATGCTCCCGTGAATGCCGGCATCCTGCGCATCTGGGAAGAAGGCATGCAGCGCTCGCAAGTGGCGAAGATCGCACAGACGCTGCTCGATTCCATCGGCCCGCGACTCACCGGCTCGCCCAACATGGACCGCGCGCAGGACTGGGCCGTGTCGCTGCTCTCGAGCTGGGGCGTGGACGCGAAGAAGGAGCAGTACGGCACGTGGAACAAGTGGAAGCGTGGCGTGGCCTACGCATCGCTGGTGGCGCCGCGTATCAAGACGCTCGATGCAACCATGCTGTCATGGAGCGGCAACACCGGTGGAAAGTTCGTGGAAGGTGGGGTCGTCATCCTCGAACCGTATCAGTCCGCCGAAGAGTTTCGCGCCTGGCTTCCCTCGGTGAAGGGCAAGGTGATTCTCTCCGGCGGACCGCGACTGTCCTGCCGCTCGGCCACGCAGATCAACGAGTTCGGAATGCCGAGTACGATCGAGTCGCTCAACACGGAGCAGGAGCAGCTGACGTCGACGTATCGCGGACTCAACCAGCGTGTGCCGACGTTCTATCAGGACGTGAAGGACGCCGGCGCGCTCGCCGTGTTCGAGTCGAGCTGGTCGGCGTATCCGGGCATCCAGAAGGTGTTCGGCTCACCGCGCAACAACCCGCTGCCGACCCTGGACATCGGCTGCGAAGACTACGGCATGCTGTTCCGCCTCGCGCAGAACAATCAGGGGCCGACCGTGCGACTGATGGCGGAGTCGGAATCGATGGGTGAGCAGCCGGTGTACAATGTGGTCGGCACGATTCGCGGCTCGGAAAAGCCGAACGAATACGTGCTGCTCTCTGCGCACTACGATTCGTGGGAAGGTCACTCGGGCGCGACGGACAACGGTACGGGTTCGGTGACGATGCTCGAGGCGTTGCGCATTCTCAAGTCGGTATATCCTCAGCCCAGGCGCACGATCATCATCGGGCTGTGGAGCGGTGAAGAGCAGGGGCTCAACGGCTCAGGCGCTTTTGCGGTCGATCATCCGGAAGTCGTGAGTGGACTGCAGTTCGCATTCAATCAGGACAACGGCACCGGCCGCGTAGTGAACATGAGCCCGAACATATTGCCGAAGAACGGTGAGCGTCTGTCCAACTACATGTCCGCGATGCCGCGTGAAGTGACGCAGTGGGTCAGGCTCGCCGGCCCCGGCGCGTACGGTGGTGGATCCGATCATGTGTCGTTCGCGTGCCGTGGTGCGCCGGCGATCAGCCTTGGCGCGCTGTCGTGGGACTACAGCAACACCACCTGGCACACCCAGCGCGATTCGTACGACAAGCTCATCATCGACGACGTGAAGAACAATGCGGTGCTCACGGCGATGCTGGCGTACATGGCGAGTGAGGATCCGGAAAAGAGTTCGCGTGAGCTCATGAACCCAATGCCGCAGGTACGGGGCGAGCCAATGACGATCCCCAGCTGCGGCACGCCAACCCGCAATTCGCAAGCAAGCCGACGCTAACCAGCTCTCCAGGTTCGACCGTTGGGCTGAACCCCGTACGGCGCAGTTTGCAGTACCTTCGGCTGTTTGGCTCCCGCCTGTTTGGCCGTTTGCCCAATTGGCGGAGGCCAAACGGCCGAAGGTACGGACACGATGCCTGACGGCCCCTGAGCCAAAGGGGATTTCCGGCACGAAGCGCGGTGGGAGAGCAGACGTTCTTGAGGGGGACTCTAGTTGCGAGCCAGCGCCGCCAGTGCGGCGCGGACTGTGGTCGCTACATCGCCACCCGGACCCGCTTCTCGGACGGCAGCGATCGCTTCCGGCTCGCCGTAGCCAAGCGCTACGAGCGCGCGTACTGCGTCGTTCGACGAACCACCGCCGACCACACGCCCACGCGCGGGAGCGCCTGCGCCGGACACAACGCCCGCCACCAGATCATCGACCTTCTCTGCCAGATCCAGCACGATCTGCTCAGCTTTGCGCCGTCCCACACGAGGCACGCGCATGAGCGTGGTGATGTCACGCGAGCGCAGCACGTCAACAACCTGCTCCGCACCGATCGTGGACAGGATGCCCAGCGCGAGTGCGGGACCAACGCCCTTTGCTGTGAGCACGCGACGGAACACCTCGCGCTCGTGGCGCGATACGAAGCCGTACAAGTCCCACGCATCTTCGCGCACCGCCAGATGCGTATGCACCGTGAATTGCTCGCCGTCTGCGGGCAACTGTTCGAACACCGACAAGGGTATGTGAACTTCATACCCCGTCCCGCCACTGGTCGCGATCTCAATGAGCGAAACGGAGCGATACACGAGACGGCCGGTGAGCAGCGCGATCATGGGCGACGAGCCGGAATGGTGAACGAAGACAGCGATGGCATCGGCGGGGACAACAACGCACACAGCGCAGCTGCGACACCATCCGACGCGTCGGCAGGCTGCGGCGGCGACTTCAGTCGGAGCAGCTGCGCAACCATGAACTGCACCTGCTCCTTGGTCGCCGCTCCGCGCCCCACGATCGACTTCTTGATTGCGGCAGGCGCGAACTCCACGATGGACACGCCGGCCATCTCGCCGGCGAGGAGGATCACGCCGCGCGCGTGTCCGAGCACGACAGTCGTACGCACATTGCGCGCGTAGAACACGTCTTCCACCGAGAGTGTAGTGGGCGCATGTCGTGCGATCAGTTCGGCCACGCCAAGATGAATGTCGCGCAGGCGTACCGACAACGACTGGTCAGGCCGCGTGCGTATGACGCCACACTCCACAAGTTCAGGCGCACCACGAGCGCCCAGACGAACGACACCGTAGCCGGTGACCGCCGTGCCCGGATCGATGCCGAGGACGACGTCACCGTGCGTCATCAGGCCTCGGCCAGGGCGTCTTCATCCATCTCGAAGTTCGCGTCGATGTTCTGCACGTCATCGAGGTCGTCGAGCGCATCGAGCAGCTTGAGCAACGCAGCCGCGTTATCCCCTTCAACTTTCACCGTGGTCTGCGGTACCCATGCGAGAGCCGCTTCACGAACCGCGTAGCCGGCCTTTTCCATCGCCTCACGCACTGCATGCAGGTCCGCCGGCGCCGTGGTGATGAGATAGTCGTCACCGTCGCGAGTGACATCTTCCGCGCCGGCTTCGAGCGCGCCCATCATTACCGTGTCCTCATCAAGTCCCTCGGCCGCGAGCGACATGCGTCCCTTGCGATCGAACAGGTACGACACCGAGTTGGTGGACCCCAGGTTGCCACCGTTGCGCGAAAGTTTGTAGCGGATGTCGGCAACGGTGCGCGTGGGGTTGTCGGTGAGCGCCTGAATCATGAGCGCCACGCCACCGGGTGCGTACGCTTCGTACAGCACTTCGCTGTAGTCGACGCCTTCAAGTTCGCCGGTACCCTTCTTGATACCGCGCTCGATGTTTTCCTTCGGACACGACACCTTGCGCGCATTTTCGATCGCCGTGCGCAACCGCGGGTTGCCGTCGGGATCACCACCGCCGGCCTTGGCGGCCACGGTGATCTCACGAATGAGCTTGGTAAACAAGGCACCGCGCTTGGCGTCAGTGGCGGCCTTGTAGTGTTTTGTGGTCTTCCATTTACTGTGACCAGCCATGATCACTCCCTGAGCGAACCTGAACGCGGCACGCGGGGTGCCGAGGCGAACTAACCTCGCAATATAACCGGGCTGTCGCGTCCGCCCTACGCCTCGATCACGTTCTCGAGATCATCCTCGATCACGTCCTCGAAGCGCAGGCAGGGAGCGTCGAAATACAGGTCCACGTAGCCACGGTCCCCGCTGCGGCTTTTGAGCAGATGCAGCTCGGCAGCCCCTTTCAGCGCGGCGTCCGACTGATAGATCTCCTCGCGAAAGAGTGCCATGACCAGATCCGCGTGCGTTCCCACCGCACCGCGCACTCCGAAGTCGGCGAGCGTGGGGCGGAGGTCGCGACGCGTGCGGTCCAGCAGCGGAAGATGGGCCGTCAGAAGCACCACCAGATCGTGCTCGAGCGCGAGGCGTTTGCAACCCAGCACGGCAAAGGCCAGCGCGTCGTCGCGGTCGGTGGGATCGGTAAGCAGTGCTTCCAGCCCGTCGATCACGAGTAGTCGCACACCGGGTGAGGCCGCGAGCGTAAGTTGAACGCCGGTGAGACCGTTGTGGTCGAGTGAGCGGATGACGGGCGCGTGATCACGGAGCTGTGTGGCGGCCGACGACACGGCGGTGCGTGCGTCGTCGCTGAGAATGCCGCTGCGCAGCACATCCAGCGGCACGCGCGACTCTGCGCAGA